>JAJSZS010000020.1 GCA_030262725.1 Candidatus Desulfofervidus auxilii
ACACCAGTAGCCTGGCGTTACCTTTATCTTCCTTCTTTGTTTTTTATTTTAGGTATAGGTATATGGACAATAAACATAAAAAATGTCAAATTAGCAACTTTAGGATTATCTCTTTGCTTTTTCTTAATAACCATTACACACCAATCTATTTGGCGAGATGATTTTCATTTTTGGAAAAGGGCAGTTACTTTAGCTGACAAGGATTATGCTATCCCTCATCATCAATATGCCCTTGCCTTATGGGAAAAAGGTGATTTAAAAACAGCTGAAAAACATTTTCTTTTAGCATTAAATGCAAAAGATATCCAAGCTTATCCTTGGGAAAAAGCAGTAGTTTATAACAATCTTGGCAGACTTTATGCAACTCAAAAAAAATGGAGAAATGCAGAAAAATGTTTTAAAAATGCATTGTTTTATAATCCCAATTATAAACCAGCATTATGTAGCTTAGGTAAACTTTATCTTTTTTTCTATCAAAAAAACAATGATAAGACTTTTTTAAAAGAAGCCAAAAAATTTTTAAAAAAATGCCATTAAAAAAATTTTCTTATAGTGCCCAAAATATTTATTGGTTAAAAAGAATAGATAATATTTTGGGAGAAAAATTAACAGAACTTTGCCCAAATTTAACGCTTAAAAAATATAAAATTCAAATTCCACCTAAAAATATCCTTATCATCCGTCCAGGTGGTATTGGTGATGCAATCCTATTATTACCTGCATTGAATTTATTTAAAAAACACTTTCCATCTTGCAAAATATTTATTCTTGCAGAAAAAAGAAATGTTGGAATATTCGAATCTATTCCCTACATAAAAGAAATTTTCCTTTATCACAAAATTAAAGATTTATATAAAACTTTAAAATATCCTTATGACATAGTCATTGATGCTGAACAATGGCATTATCTTTCGGCTATTTTAGCCTTTTTTACAAAAGCACCAATAAAAATTGGCTTTGCAACAAATAAAAGGGCAAAGCTTTTTAACTATACCATTCCTTATAGTCATGATGATTATGAAATATTTAGTTTTTTAAGACTTTTAGAACCAATAATGGGAAAAATTAATTGGGATGTAACTAAAGCTTTTTTCCCTTTACCAGATAAATTTACATTTAAACTTAACAATAAAAAACCCTGGATAGCCATTTTTCCAGGAGCGAGTATTTCTGAAAGAAAATGGCCAAAAGAAAGATTTAGAAAAATAGCTTTATGGTTACACAAAAATGGCATAAAAATAGTAATTGTTGGTGGAAAACAGGATATAAAAACAGCCGATTATATTATTGATGGTATTTCAGGACACTTAAACATGGCAGGAAAAACATCTTTAAAAGAAACAGCCCAAATATTGTCACAAGTAAAATTACTTTTAACAACAGATTCAGGTATTATGCACCTATCCATAGCTGTTGGCACACCTGTTGTAGCCCTATTTGGGCCAGGTATTGAAAAAAAATGGGCTCCAAGGGATGGCAAAAGCATTGTAATAAATAAACATTTACCATGCAGTCCATGCACAAAATTTGGTTATACACCACCCTGTCCTTATAATGCACGCTGTATGAGAGAAATAAATGTTGATGAAGTTAAAGGAGCAATAAATGCTATCTTGGATAAGGTTAATACGTCTTAAACACTGGATAAAAAATTTTCTTGTCTTAGCACCTGCTTTTTTTGCTGGAAAAATTTTAGATGAAAATATATTAATTCTCAGTTTTTTTGCTTTTATTTCTTTTTGTTTCAGTGCAAGTGGTCTTTATATTATCAATGACATTTTTGATCTTAAATATGACCGTCTTCATCCTAAAAAAAGGCATCGTCCATTGGCTAAAGGTCAAATCAGCCAAAAAACAGCTTTAATTTTATCAATTTTCTTTTTAATTTCTGGTTTAAGTATCTCTTATGAAATTGGTTCTGATTTTCTTAATATACTTTTAATTTATATATCTCTTAACCTTCTTTATTCTTTCAAATTTAAAAAAGTTACCCCATTAGATGTCTTTTGTGTTTCTATTGGTTATCTTTTACGTATTATTGCTGGTGGAAAAGCAACAAATATTCCTGTTTCTCCTTGGCTTTTCATGAGTGCTTTTCTTTTAGCATTGTTTATTGCATTTGGCAAAAGATTAGGAGAAATAAAAATTTTAAAAGAAAATAAAAATTTTCGTCCAGCTCTTAACCAATATAATGGAGAATATCTAACTCTTTCTCTATGCATTACTGGCGCATCAGCTTTAGTAACGTATGCCCTTTATACAGTTGAGAAAGGAGGTCAATTAATTTATACAGTTATTCCAGCTACTTATGGAATTTTTCGTTATTTACAACTTATTTTGAAAGGTAAAAATGGTGAACCATTAGAAGTTTTTTTGCACGATATTCAACTGTGGTTAGTAAGCCTGATACTTCTTATCCAAATTGCTTGGGAGGTGTATGGAAAATAACCTTTTGCAAGAAAAGGAAAAAAGCGTAAGATAGAAAAAGGTTAGAAATAATCAGGGATAGAGATCATAAAAATAAGCAACATAAGAAGGTAATTGTGACTAGCTAGAAGTTAAAACAAAGAAAATGGATGACAGAAGACCTATATTTATTCATGGATGGGGACGTTCAGGGACAACTTATATTTGGAATGTCTTTAGGCGTGTACCTGATTATTATGTGTATAATGAACCTTTTCAGGAGGAATTTCTGAGATTTAGGAATCCTGATTTTTTTAATCTACAGCACTCACTTAAATTAACCAAAGATATGAACCATCCTTTTTTAGCTCAATCATATTTTGCAGAATATATTCCACTTTCTATTAAAATAAGCAAGATATTCAGAAAGGAGTTCCCCTATGATTTATATTTCTTGTCACCAGAAACCCAATGTAACAATTTAAAAAAATATATTGATATGTTAATAAATCATGCTAAAGGAAGACCGGTTTTTAAGTTTGTCAGGTCTTTATTCAGGATTCGATGGTTAAAGGAAAACTTCAATTCATTAAATATCTTTCTCTGGCGAAACCCAAGGGATGTATGGGAGTCTATAAATTCCATGTTGGACAAGGGTTTTAGAATGCTATTGATTCTCAATTCCCCTTCCAAACCTGAACCTATCAGGGAACTTGCATCGTTTATTGGAATTGATGAATTTCATAGCCCAGACCTAATATTAGAGATGGCTTACTTTCATAAAATTGCAAATAGATTATCACCAGAAAAACATTACTTTGTTTTTTTTACTTTATGGTGTATGTCTTTTCTGGAAAATATTGACTATATAGATATTGAAATCAATATTGACAAACTTAGTGATTCCCAAGAATACAAAATAAAAATTTTACATCAAATGGAAAAATATGGAATAAAAAATATTAATTTTAGTGACTGTAATGTAAGAAGAGGTCTGTTTACTAAAAAACAAAAAGAATTCTTTGTCTCTATTGAAGAAAATGTTTTTAAATTTTTAAAGAAAGTTGGTTATAGTGACCGTGAAATTGCTAAGCTACCTGAAATTGATTATAAAAGAGAATTTAATGAAATAAAATTACAAAATCTTACAAGAGAAATTAACTTCCTTGAAAAATGGCTTATAAGGTTTAATTATACTTTGAATAATTCTTTTATAAAAAAAACCAATGACCGTGATTTACTTATCAAGTATATCTTTTTTTTAAGAGATATCATTACCGAATTGTTTTATAGACATAATAGTGAACTCTCTCCATATTCAAGACAATATGTATTCTGTTTAGGAAATAGCTCAATTAAAGTAAAAAAGAAATCATTATTTCTTATTTTAAGTAAATTGAGGGGCGTTCTTAGCAGAGTTCTATCATTTTTCTATTTTCTGCTTTCAAAATGTTTTAATCTTATGAAGTTTAATGATATTGAATTCAAACTAATAAGACGTTCTATCCTGCATTATCCGACAAATAAGTTCGCAAAACCAATATTTAAGAGATTTGTTATATCTGGCAAAGATTTGCCTATTGAAATAGTGTCCTTTTTTAATGAAAATGAAATTAAAAGGGCTATGCGATACTTCTCTATAAAAGATATTAACAACCCACAACAAATTAAGAAAGAGATTGAAGTAAAATTAATGACCATAGAGCCTAAGGAATTTCTTTATGCCCTTTATTATATAATCCACTACAGAGCACCAGATTCACATGGTCTTTACGCATACCTTGAGAATATGGAATTTTATGATACTTATAAAAAAAGAAAACTTTTAGTACAAGAGGCAAAAAACTCTGATGAATATAAAATGAGCAGTTATGTAGAATCATTTTTGAAACAGGGAAATATATAATTCTAAAGAACCTTTGTTAGATTTATAAGAACATCATTTACTGTTATCATTTCCATACATGGATATCTTTTCTGTCTCTTAAAAATACATATATCTCCACAACCTGAACATCCTAATTCTTTTTTTATTATATATGCTTCACTAAATACTGGCTTAGCTAAATTAATGTTTCCTGCTCCAAAAAGGGCGATAACTTTTTTGCCAAGCAAAGAAGCCAAATGCATTATACTAGTATCTAATGAAATAACAAAATCAGAATTCCTGAGTATACTCTCTAAGTTTCTAAAGTCTGTCTTTCCAACAAAATCAATTATAGGAACTGATATTTTTATTTTCTTTTTTAATCTTACATCATCTTTTGTTCCAATTAGAATACTTATAATATTTTTTTTATAAAGCTCCTCAATTAACCTCGAAAATTTATTATGACTCCATAATCTTACTTCACTCCCTGCACTTATCACTAAAGAGCAAACTTTAAATCCTTGTTTTTTCCAATAATAGATCTGATATTGAATTTCCGGAAAATCGTATTTTTTATAGGCTTCTTTAATATCTTTTTCTTTAATTTTTACTCCTATTTTTTCTAAACATAATTTAGGCCATTCTGAAATATGGTAAGTTTTATATGGATTTAAAACTATCGGAATATCCACAAATTTTTTCATTTTCATTGCTAAAGGTCTTCTAGGGTCAATTCCCGAAATTACACATTTACTTTTTATTAAAGTTGATAATACTACATTCATTCCCTCTCCACGAGGTTGTATAACTAAGTCAAAATTTTGTTTACGAATTTTAAATAAAAAAAATAAAAATTTTATTAAAGCCTTAGGTCCTAACTTAAACTTATTTTTTTTATCATGCCATGGTGCATCCCATATAATTAAATCATCATATAAATGAGGATTTGCCTTTAAAGGCTGACAGCTCCAAGATGCTCCTAAAAATGTAATTTTGCTGTTAGGAAATTTTTCTTTTAAAGCTTTTAATGAAGGTAATGTACATATAATATCGCCAAGATGGTCCATTCTAATAAACAAAATATTTTTCAAGTTTCCTAAATTCTTTTTTCTTTTTTTGTTTATCAAATGAGCTAAAGGATTAAAAATAAAGTAATAAACTATTAAGCACTGTATATAAAAAAATAAATACAATAAGAAACTCTTTAAAGCTAATTCCATTGTTAAAAAAAATTCCTTTAAATTTATATTTCTATCTCTTTTAGAAAGTATTTTTTTTATTAAAATAATATTACATCTTGAAATCCATTTATTTTTAGCTTTACTTTTTACAAAAAGATAACATAGTTCCAATATTTTTAAATTTACTTGGGGATATTTAATAAGATATAAAAAATCACATTTTGTAAATTTATTAATTAGATTTAACCCTTCTTTGATTGTCTTAAAACAAAAAACTTCATAATTTTCCCTTTGGAATTCATTTATAATATGGCTATAATTAAATTTTCCATTATACCAGTCAAAAAGAAATATAATTATTTTGGAATATTTTTTAGACAAAAAACTACAAATGGGTTTAAATCTAAAAAATATATCATCTGTAATTAAAGACACAAGACAAACTTTTTTACTCATTTTTTATTTTTTACCTATTGCAAAAACCACAACCAAATAAATCCCAAAAAATAACCTCCATATAGAGGTTTATTCCAGAATATATTTTTAAAAATCACACTGGGGACTCCAAAAATAATCCATAACCAATCTCATCTTGTTCCACATTTTATTACCTTAAAATTGTGAGAACATAATAGCCTCTTAAGTGATGTTTTTGTAAATGGTCTAATATGAGACATATCGTCATAAAAATTTAAAGTACCATTCATACTTGGCAAAATTATGGATATAGGAGATGGTGTTTTCTATATAAATCAAACCATCAGGTTTTAATATTCGGTAACATTCTTTAACAACTACCTGGATATTTCTTAAATGTTCTAGAACATGACTAACGAGTACAATATCAAAAATATTTTCTTTAAACGGTAAAAACTCATTTTCTACATCAACTTTTAAAAATTTATATTTTTCTTTAAAAAATTTACTAACTTTTTCATTTATATCTATTCCGTAATAATCTACCTTTGGGAAGTTTGTTTGTGTATAAGAAGGATTATAATCACCACATCCTATATCTAAGATCTTCTTATTATCAAAACTCTTTATTTTTTTAAGTAAAACTTTATACCTAAAAGGCATACAAATTTTATTTTTTATATTAGACATAATATTTAGTAGCATTAATAACTTTCTCTACTCCAATTCTTTCCACACTTCCAAATTTTTTATCCTTTACCCACTTATCTGCCCCCTGAAATAAAGCATCTTCATCTTTAACTACTAAAATGTTTTCCCCCTTTGGTGTCCACAGATCAAGTGATGGACCACATAGAATTATCATTTTTTTATTAAGAGCATATCCAATATGAACTACTCCTGTATTGACACTTATTATAAGATCTAAACTTCCTATTATTTCAATTAGTTCTCTTACAGAATTGCATGGGGAAAAATTTATTTGTTTACTGATTTTACCAAGTTTTGATTGAAGATATTTTCTAAATTTATCAAATTTATTATCCTTACCAAAGATTATTATTTTTTTGTGCTTATCTTGAAGCAAAACATTTATTACCTCAACCCATTTTTTAAATGGCCATATAAAACAAGGTAAATTCCCTCGTCGACTCCATGGATGTATCCCTACTTTAACTTTATCTTCTTCAAGTTTTGTACTAGAAAATTTTAAATCTTTTATCGGTAACTCTAAATGATAAAATTCTTCGGGGATTGTCATTTTAAATAACTCTCCAATCTGATTCAAATGTAAATCCAAAATATAATTTCCTTTAGGTGGAGTAATTATGTCAGCATTTATAAGATTGAAATCTACAATAAAATCAAGTGCTTTAATTTTTTTTAGGAAAAAATGGAAAAAAAAACCTTGAACAGAACCAGGAGCCATTTGAAACCCAAAAACTGTATAACCTTTTTTTCTAGCTTTTTTCAAAGTTGATATTAATTTTAAAAATTGTTGAGGTTGGTAAACATTAAAAAAACGCTTAGATGGAGAGTCATAAGTCCAAAGATTTACATGCGGATTTCCACGATGTGCCATTAAACACCTAGCTTCTGGTACAAGTTTCTCTACCTTTTGCATTAAATCGCCCATAATGACAAAATCCCCTAATCCAGATGTCATAGTATAAAGAAGAAGCGGTTTCATCTATTAACCCATTCTAAAGGTCTCAACATAATTTTCTTATTCATTACACTAAACTTTCAGGCAAGGACATTTTTCAGGATTTTCAAAAGGATGCAAATATTATCCCTCCATAAAAGTTTTTATTAAAAAAGTCATACTTTCCCTAGATAAATAAATCTTCTAAAATTTTAATTATATTATCGCCAAGCATAGAAAAAGTTCAAGCAATTTTTTCGCCATTTGTTCTTTATGAACTAATTTAAAAAACTATTTTTCCCTTTTCCATAAAAATGATCCTATCAGCTATTTTTTCCATTAAATTTCGATTATGAGTAACAAAAAGCATTGTTTTTCCCTGTTTTCTCAATTTTTTTATCTTTTCTAAACATTTTTTTTGAAATGCTTCATCACCTACTGCCAATATCTCATCAATAAGAAAAATGTCTGCTTCACTATGAATGGCTATAGAAAAACCAAGCCTTAAATACATACCTGATGAATATTTTTTAACAGGCATGTCAATAAATTCTTCTAACTCAGAAAATTCAATAATTTGAGATATCTTTTGTCTAATTTCATTTATATGCATACCCAAAATAGCACCATTTATATAAATATTCTCTCTTCCAGTCAAATCTAAATGAAAACCTGCACCTATTTCAATTAAAGGTGCTACACGACCATTAACATTGACAATACCCTTTGTTGGGTAAGTTACTTTGGCAATCAATTTTAAAATAGTACTTTTACCTGCTCCATTTGGCCCATAAAGTCCAACACATTCACCTTTTTTTATCTCAAAACTTATCCCTTTTAATGCCCAAAATTCATTTTTTTTTAATTCTTGTTTTTGTTTTCTTTTAAAAAGATTAACTATATCTTCACGCAAAGAACGGTGAAAAACATGATGACGATAATATTTTTTCCAAACATCCTTAAAGATAATCATATCACATCTGCAAATTTTTTTTCAGTAATAAGAAAGAATTTATAACTTATAGAAAAAAGCAATATAATAAAAATACTCATAAATAAAAATTGCCACCATACTACTCCCCTTCCCTCTATTACACATCGGCGCATATTTTCAATAATAAAAGTAAGAGGATTTAAAAACAAAATTATTTTTAATTTAAAAGAGATTTTGTCTATAGAATAAAACACAGGGCTGGCAAAAAACCAAAGTTGAATGAGAAAACCACTGGCTAATTTAACATCACGATAATAAACATTAAGAGCAGACAAAACAAAGGCTATAGAAGCAGTAAAAATAAATAATAGAATAAAAAGAGGAATAAACCAAAAGACATTTAAATTAATTTTTGCTTTAAAAAGAGTAAGCAATAATACATATATAAAGCTTGCAAAAATAAAATCAATAAAAGCGACAACTACACCAGAAAGAGGTAATATTTCTCTGGGAAAATAAATTTTTGTCACAAGATTATAATGATTAGTAAGACTTGGGATTGCATAATTAAGTGATGAAGAAAAAAAACTCCAGGGTAATGCACCTGCATAAAAGAAGAGAACATAAGGATAATCAGTAATTTTTGTAGGTAAAACATAGGTAAATATAAAAGTAAAAAGAAGCATCATACTTAAAGGTTGCAAAATTGCCCATAATATGCCAATTATTGATTGTTTATATCTTATTGAAAATTCTCTCCAAATAAAGATTAAAAACAAATCTCTATAAGATTTTAATCGATAATATATTTTTATCATTTTTCTTTTTATATAATGTATTTCGACTATTTAAAAGTAACAGGACGCTTGACCTCTTTTCTTTTTCCAGCTAATAACTAAAATAGTTAGAAATTAGTGATTTTAATTGGAAATGTCAATCATTCAAGTTGAGCATTTAACGAAAGAATTTAAAAAAAGACAGCATTTTAAAATACAAAATCTTAAAGCAGTAGATAATATTAGTTTTAGTGTAGAAAAAGAGGTTTTTGGCTTTATTGGGCCAAATGGAGCTGGTAAAAGCACTACTATAAAACTGATTATGGGACTTTTAAAACCTACTTCAGGCACTATTTCTGTTTTTGGTCAAAGTGTAGATAATGTTTTTATAAAGAAAAAAATTGGATTTTTACCAGAAAATCCATATATTTATACCAATCTTACTGCTTATGAATTTTTGCATTTTTGTGGTAATGCATATGGCTTTTCTGAAAAGGAGATAAATAAAAAAATAGATTATCTTTTGGAGTTGGTAGATTTAAAACCTTATAAGAAAAGTATCATTTCTTCTTTTTCAAAAGGAATGATACAGAGACTTTTAATTGCTCATACACTGATAAATGATCCCAAATTGATTATACTCGATGAGCCTATGTCAGGGCTTGATCCTTTAGGAAGAAATATGGTTTCAGAGGTAATTGAAAGGTTAAAAGAGGAAGGAAAAACAGTCTTTTATAGCTCTCATATTCTGCATGATGTAGAAAAATTTTCTGATAGAGTAGCTGTGATTGTTAAGGGGAAAATAAAACTTATGGATAGGGTAGAAAATATTGTAAGTAGTTTTATTAGTGAATATGTAATTATTTATAGAAAGCCAGGTTCTGAAGGTGTAAATACTACTAAAATAAAAAAGGAAAAACTTTGGGAAAAATTGGATAGTTTAAAGAAAGAAAAATTTGAAATTATTCAGGTAGAGCCATATCGGGTAAGTCTTGAAGATATTTTTGTTAAGCTGGCAGAATGAATATTATTCCTATCACTAAGGTAAGTTTTAAGATTATTTTAAAAGAAAGGATATTTATTGGAAGTATTATAGTTTATTTTTTACTCATTTGTCTAAGTTATTTTTTATCTGAATTAGTAGCAGGAGATACAGTAAAGGTGTTTCTTGATTTTTTATTTTCTTTCACTATGTTCATGATAGCTATTTTTTGCGTATTTATCAGTATAAGCAATATCTTTACAGAATTAAAAGAAAGAATAGTCTATATTATTTTTTCTAAACCTTTCTCTCGAACAGATTATATTTTAGGCAAGTTTATTGGCACTTGTTTAGCATTTATTCTTTTTTGGCTTATTATTTTACTTATGTGCTATGTATCTATTGTAATAGTAGGAAAATTAGCAAAACTTTATGTTCCACATCTTGTTTATCCAACTGCTTTTTTAAAGCTTTGTCTTAGTTATCTTTTAATGGGTATTTTGTTAATTGCTTTAGGAGTCTTATTTTCTCTTATTTTTTCAAGCCTTCCTTTATGTATTATTTCTACTTTTTTTGTATTTTTATGTGGCTTAGAGCTTTCTCCAATAAGAGAATTGGTATTAAAATCAGAGCGTATATCTGCCTTCCATAAGCAACTTGTAAATGTTGCCTTTTATATCTTGCCCAATTTTTCTATTTATGACTTAAAACATACAGTTGTACATTGTAAAGAAATTGCCTTACCTTTTGTTTACATAATTAAACTTAGCCTTTATTCCATACTTTACAGTATAGTTTTACTTTTATTAGCAACATTAATCATTAAAAGAAAAGAATTTTAAATGAAACGAATTATTGTGTTATCTATTATATGCTTTTTATTAGCAGATCTGTTGATGCTTGATATTTCTAAACAAAAGCCAATTATTAAAAAGGAAACATTGGCATTAAAGTTTGATCCAAAGGTAATTAAGCTCTCATTTCCTGCTTTTTCAGAATGTGTTTCAGATATAATTTACATGCGTCTTTGTGTATTTTTCGGTGAAAAGATGTTTACTAATGTTGAACCTCAAAATTGGGAGTGGATTTTAAATAATATAAACACTATCACTACAATTGATCCATATTATTTTGATCCCTATTATATGACTGGTACTATTATTTCTTGGAAAGTGCCCAAATCTTTATTAAATGAAGTAAATGAAATTTTAAAAAAAGGTCTTAATTATGTAAGTGATTTTCGCATTCCATTCTTTTTAGGGTTTAACTATTTTTATTTTTTAGATAACAAAGAAAAGGGAGCTTATTATTTAAAAATAGCATCTGAAAGAAAAAACAGTCCCAAATATTTACCTTTACTTATAGCAAGATTATATACAAAATCAGGAAAAATAGATACAGCTATTGCCATTACTGAAGAGCAACTTAAAAGAGAAAAGAATAAAGATTATCGCAAATTATTAGAAAAAAGGTTAAAAGCCTTATATATTTTAAAACAACTTCAATTAGCATTAAATTTATATCAAAAAAAGTTTGGTTATTGCCCTAAAACATTGCAAGAGTTAAAACAAAAAGGAATTATTGATAAAATTCCAAAAGATCCTTATGAAGGAGAATTTTATATAGAAAAAGATTGCCGCATATGGACAACTAGTAATTTAAGGTAATATGATAATTTTTTACTCTTGACCTCTTTTCTTTTTCCAGCTAATTTTATGCATTCCTTTCTAAGGAGAAAATAATGCCTTGGGATTGGGAAGAATATCAACAAACTCAGGAAAAAATACCTTCTTTTATAAAAAAATGGCAAGAAAAGTGTAAACAATGGAAAAAAAGGATAAAATTACCACTTATACTATTAATATTGCTTTTACTTTGGCTTATTTCTGGCATTTATATTGTTTCCCCAGATGAAGTGGGTGTAGTAAAACGATTTGGGAAAATGGTAAGGGTAACTATGCCAGGACCTCATTATCATTTACCTTATCCAATAGAAACAGTATTAAAGCCAAAAGTGACCAAAGTAAGAAGAATTGAAATTGGCTTTCGGACTGTAAGTGTGGGGCCACCTGCTCAATATCGTAGTGTTCCTGAAGAATCACTTATGCTCACTGGAGATGAAAATATTGTTAGTGTTGAATTTATTGTTCAGTATAGGATTAAAGACCCTGTAGCATATCTTTTTAATGTTAAAGATATTCCAGAAACAGTAAAAGATGCTGCTGAAGCAGCTATGAGAGAAATAGTAGGGAAAACACCTATTGATGAAATCTTAACAGTAGGTAAATATCGCATTCAACAAGAAACAAAAGAATTATTACAAAAAATCTTAGATAGATATAATGCGGGTTTAAAGGTAGTAGCCGTTCAATTACAAGATGTTCATCCTCCAAAGGCAGTAATGCATGCATTTAAAGACGTAGCAAGTGCTAAAGAAGATATGAATAAGTTTATTAATGAAGCTGAAGCATATCGTAATGATATTTTACCTAGAGCAAAAGGGAAAGCAGCTCAGATCATAAATGAGGCAATAGCATATAAAGAGACAAAAATTAGAAAAGCTAAAGGAGAGATGGAGAGATTTTTAAGTAGACTTAAGGCTTATAAACAAGCACCAAAGGTTATTAAAGAACAAATTTATTTAGAAACAATGGAAAAAATCCTTGCTAAAACCAAAGAAATTGTTTTACCAGAAAAAATAGAAAAGATTATTTTACCTTTAGGAGAAAAAACTTTATTAAAGGAAACAAAGGAGAAATAATATGAGATATTTTTTTCTAATATTACTTATTATTTTTGCCATTCTTATCTGGCAATCTGTTTTTATAGTTGATCAAACACAGCAAGCATTTTTATTACAGTTAGGGAAACCTATAAAAAAAGTGTTTGGGCCAGGACTTCATTTCAAATTACCTTTTGTCCAACAAGTAATGCGTTTTGAAAAAAGACTACTTGAATATGATGCTGCACCAGCAGAAATCCTTACTAAAGATAAAAAGAATTTAGTAGTGGATAATTATTCTAGATGGCGTATAGTTGATCCATTAAAATTTTATAAAACTGTTAAAACTATACAAGGAGCACAAGCTAGATTAGACGATATTATTTATGCACAATTGCGCATTGAATTAGGTATACATTCACTTACTGAAGTAGTTTCTGAAAAACGTAGTGAACTTATGGAAAAAGTAACACAACGGTGTAATAAATTAACTGCAGAATATGGCATTGAAGTTGTAGATGTAAGGATAAAAAGAGCGGATTTACCACCAGAGAATGAAAAATTTGTTTTTGAAAGGATGAGAGCAGAAAGAGAAAGAGAAGCCAAAAGGTATCGTTCTGAAGGTAAAGAACAAGCTATGAAGATAAGAGCTGCTGCTGATAGAGAAAGGGCTGTTATTCTTGCTAAGGCTTATGAGGAAGCAGAGCGTATAAAAGGTGAAGGTGATATGGAAGCTATAAAAATTTATGCTGAGGCAATAAGGCAAGACCCAGAATTTTATGCTTTCATTAAATCTCTTGAGGTTTATCAAAAAGTATTTGATGAAAACACTCAATTAATTATCACACCACAAGAACCTTTTATGAGATTTTTCTTTAAAACACAAAAAAATAATTAAGTACGTAAATATTCTTGACAAATTCTTACCAAATCTTTTTGAGAAATTGTTTCCATAAAATGAGGTAAAATGCCATAATATGCTTTATTTTCTGGAATTTTTATAACATTTTGATATGCCTTTTTTGCTTCTGGGATCATTGAAAGTTGCCAATAAATATTACCAAGATAAAAATAAGCTAAAGCAAATTCTGATTCTAAATATATAGCCTTTTTTAAACTTTTAATGGCATTTTTTATCTCTCCTTTTTCATAATAAACAATACCAAGAAGAAGATAAACTTCAGGCAAGGTAGGATATTGTTTTAAAATTTTTTTACAAATATACATAGATTCTTCATAAAGACCAGCATCAGCTAATTTTTTAGCCTCTTTAAGCTTATCTAAAGGTAAAACTTCTTCTTTTTTAATCTTTGACGGTTTAATAGTTATAACTGGCTCTTTTTTAATTAAAGGTACTTTTTTGTAAAAAAAAGTATTTTTGTATTTAACTATGGCAAAATTTTTTGTAAAATCTTCTAAATTTTCTGTTGGTGCTAAAATAAGATATCCATTTTTTTTAAGACAAAGATAAAAATGTTGTAATACCCTTTTTATAGATTCAGGTCGAAAATAAATGAAAACATTACGACAAAAGATAATATCTGTTTGAGTAAAACGGTATACTGGGAATGGCTGTTTTATTAAATTTAAAAAAGAAAATTCTACAAGGGCTTTTATCTCTTCTTTAACAATAGCCTGCTCCCCATTTAAAATAAAATATTTCCAATATTCTTTTGGTACATTTGAAATACTTTTACGATTATATACACCTTTTTCCGCCTTTTTAAGAGCACTACTATTAATATCTGTTGCATAAATTTTAAAAGAAAAATCCTTTAAATTTCGACTCAATTTTGCTAAAACCATAGCAATAGAATAAGGCTCTTCACCAGTAGCACAACCAGCACTCCAAATCTTTAAATTTTTAGTTTGTTTTAAAATTTCAGGAACAATTTTCCTTTCTAGTGCTTCAAATTGTTCTGGATGTCTGAAAAATTTTGTCTCAATAATTGTAATTAATTCTGCCAATTTTCTAATTTCTTTTTCAGAAAATAGCGGATGAGTAAGAAGTTTAAGGTATTCTTCTTGTGAAATATGCTTTTTTGCTATTCTTTCTTTAATAATTTGTTCTAAATACTTTTTTTTAATTTCATTAAAAAAAAGACCAGTTTTGTTCTCTATAATTTGGCAAAAAGTATCAATATTCATTTATTTTGCTATAATTTAAAAGCATCCGACTAATCTGAACAGGTGGCAATACTTTATCCACTATACCTAATTCAATAGCCCTTTTTGGCATGCCAAATACAACACAACTATTTTTATCCTGAGCAATAGTATAGCCTCCTGCTTCTTTTATAGCTTTTAATCCTTTAACTCCATCTTCACCCATACCTGTAAGCAATATTCCAATTGTTTTTTCTCCAAAGATTTTTGCTACAGACTGAAATAGTAAATCAATAGAAGGAGTTGGAAGGTATTGATAATCATTTTTTAAAATAAACTCACCCTTTGAACCAATCTCTAAATGCCTTTCTGCTGGTGCAAGATAGACAATACCTTTTTTAAGCATTTTACCTTCTTCAGCTAATTCTACTTTTAAATTTAAATTGTTTTTTAAGTAATCAACTAATAATTTATCAAAATCACCTTTAGAAATATGCTGGGCTATTACAATATAAAGTGGGAAATTGGATGGTAAAGGTTGAAGTATTTTCCTAATCACTTCTGGCCCACCAGTAGAAGCACCAATAGCCACTATCTTAAACTTTTTATTTGTTTTATTTTGCGGAAATGATTTTGATATTTTTATTTCTGAAAATAATTTTATCTTTTTAGCAATTTTTTCTATAGAAAATGGTTTTTCTACTACATCTATAGCTCCTACAAGCAAACTTTTTAAACGCGAATATAGCTCTGTTTTATCTAAAAAACCACTTATAACAATAATAGGTTTAGGATGAGAAGTCATAATTTTTTGAATAGCTTCTATGCCATTTGTTCCAGGCATATGTAGATCCATAAGGATGACATCAGGATTTAAGATTTTATTTAGTTTAACTGCTTCTTCCCCATTTTTTGCTACACCTACTACTTCTATTTCTGGATAAACTTTGGAAAGAGAAATAAATAATTTGCGAATTTCTTCCTCATCATCAGCTACTAATACCTTTATCCTTTCCATTTTTTAACCCTCTATCATCTTCTTTAAAGAAGATACTTCTTGATGTAATCGGTACATAGCTTCTACAGTCTGCTTGCTCCCTTTATCTACTTCTTGAGCAAGATGATGGAGTTCCTCCATAGCAGTAGTAATTTGTTCTGTAGATGCCTTTTGTTGAGTAGTGGCAATATTAATCTTTTGTGCAACTTCATGATTTTCTTGAATAACTTCTTTTATTTTTGTTGTAGCTTCACCAGCAACTATAACTTGATTAACTCCTTTATTTACTGCATTTTGCATTTGCTCAGTGCTTAATACAGTAGCATGAGCAAGAGATTTAATATCTTCTATAAGTTTTCTTATTTCTTCTGCTGAGGTACTAGTATTATCAGCCAAATCTTTAATATGTTTAGCTACAATAGAAAATCTTTTACCTGCTTCGCCTGCACTTACAGCTTCAATTGCAGCATTAAAAGCAAGAAGTTTTGTTTGGCTAGCTACTTCATCTATAAGATCTAATACTTTCCCAATTTCATCAATCTTTTCACCTAATGTCATAATTTTTCCTGCTGCTTTATCTGTCTGTGTTTTTATTTCATTAATGAATCCCATTGCAGCTTGAGTTCTTTTTTTCACTTCTTCTGACTCTTGAAGTGCTTTATTAGCAACCTGAACAATCACTTCTGTTTGTTTAGCAACTGCTTCGGCTGTACGACTTAATTCTTCTGCTGAGGCACCTACCTCTGCCACTGCACTAGTCTGTTTTGCTACATTTTCACTTTGAGCTTTAGTAATCGAAAGCACATTTTCAGCAATTCCTTTAAAGCTAATTGCCATCTTTTTTAATGGAGAGATAACTTGAAGATGTGAGAATAAAAAGCCTCCAAATACCACTAAAAGACTAAAAACCATTGTTCCACCTAACATTTTTCTTGTTACATTATAAGTTTCTGTCACTTTATTTTTAGCTTGAGAAACAAACTTTGTGCCTTCTTCTATACCATGTTCAATAAAGAAATAAACTGTATTATGGGCTGGAATTAATTCATTTTTTATTGTCTGTTCAATTTCCAATTTTAATTGTTGAATTTTTTCTTCATCTTGATTTAATGTCTTAATAAGTTGTTTTTTTTGTTTTATTATTTTTTTGCCAATTTCTAAAAAAATATTAAGATTTGCCTCTGTCTCTTTACCTAATTCATCCATCTCTGCATGGGAATGACATTCAAAACAACCTGTACCATGATAAAATACACGTTTAACTTCATCTTTTATTTCTTCTTCTGTTTTATTAATTTCTTTTTCTAAATCTTTTATCTCCTTTTCAGCATGAGCAAGGGAAACTTTAATAAAAGCTGTTTGTAAAAAGCTTAATTTTTCTTTTATTTTCAAGGTTTCCTGAAGTTCGTGGGAGAATATTACTAGCAAATCATTTTGTTCTCCCATTTGCCGTGTCATCCAAATACCAATAACTCCAGAAAATATAGACAATATAATAATAACTACAAAAAGCAAATAAACTTTTAATTTCAAACTAACAGCCCTCATTTTATTTCCCTCCAAAAAATTTTTTCAAATCAACTAAAGGAATAATTTTTTCCTTCAATAAAATTAGTCCCCATACTGCATGGTATTTCGTATAAAGTTTTATATAAGAGGGTAATGGATAAAGATTTTTTATAGAAAAAGATTTTAATCCAATTATTGCATTTATACTTATTTCTTCTCCATCTTTTAAAATTAATTTTGTCTTTGGAGAAAAAGACCTTATACCCTTTATCTCCTCTACTAAGGAGGCAAAAAGATATTTTTTTTCCTGAAATAAAATAACTGAGATTGTCTTCATGATGTAAGCCTTTCAATAGTTTCAAGCAAAAATTCTTGACTAAATTTACTTTTAAGAAGATAAGCATCAGCTCCAACTTCTAATCCTTTTCTTTTTTCCTCTTCTGTCTCATGGGAAGTAATAATGATAACTGGAATATCTTTTAAATTAGGATGTCTTTTTATTTCAGAAGTAAGCTGAAATCCGTCCATTTTAGGCATCTCTATATCTGTAACCACCACATCAAATGGTGTTTCAGCTAGATATTTAAGGGCATCCATTCCATTTACTGCTGTCGTCACTTCATAACCAGCGCTAATAAGAATATTTTTCAACATTGTTCTAGTAATTAAAGCATCATCTACCACTAGCACTTTTAATGTTTTTTTCTTGAAAGGCTTAAAAGTTTCTTTAAAATAATATTTAGTATCACTACTTGCTTTTACCAATTCAAAAACATTTAAAATAATAGCTACAGTGCCATCTTCTAAAATAGAAGAACCTAAAGCTAATGAAGTTTTAAGATATTTATTAAGAGGTTTAATAATTATATCTTGACTATCAACCAAATTTTCAATTTTAAAAGCACAGCGATATTCCTGATAGCGTAAAATTACTACAGGCATCCTTTGCCTTGGTGAGAGACGAGAAAATCCTATAACTTGATTTAAATCTAGAAGTAAAATTGAATCTTTATTTAATTTTATTAATTCACGATTTTGAAGCTTAGTTATCTCTTCTATTTTTATCTCTCTTATCTCTTCTATCCATTTAGTTGGAATGGCAAAGAGTTGCCCATTTGCTTTTATTAAAAGTGAAGGTAAAAGTGCAATAGAAATAGGCAATTCTAAAATAATTTTAGTTCCTTTATCAGGCTCTGAAAAAATACGCCAAGAACCATTTAAATGTTCAACAACTTTTTTTACTACATCAAGTCCAACACCTCTACCTGAAAATTTTGTTACTTTATCACAAGTAGTAAAACCAGAAGATGCCATTATTTCTATGATTTCTAATGGTATTTCTTTTTTTATTTCTCTTTCCTTCCAAATAATGCCATGTTTAAGAGCAATTTCCTTTATTTTATTCAAATTAATTCCTCTGCCATCATCCTCTACTTCAATAGTAATTTTTCCCTTATGCTGTGTTGCTTTTAAAGAAATTTTACCTATTTCTGGCTTTCCCTTTTTTTGCCTTTCTAAAGGCGACTCTATACCGTGATCTAAAGCATTGCGAAGAAGATGAATAAGAGGTTCATTTAAAGCTTCAACAATAGCTCTATCTACTTCAATTTCACCCCCACTTACTGTAAAATCTATTAATTTTCCCAATTCCTTTGCCATATCTCTTATCTGTCTTGAATAAAGGTCAAAAATAGTAGAAAGAGGCACCATACGAGAAGAGATACTTTGATAGAACAATTCTTCTGTAATTGGAGATTGGTGACTTAAAGTATTTTCATAACGAAACCAAACTTTTTTTAAATTTTCAAAAAAAGAAAAAAGTTTTTCTTGAAAAGTTTGTATTTCTTTAGAAGGAAAAAAATCACTTAAATTTTCCCATTCTTTTTTTAACTCTATTTGTTTTTTTAATAACTGTCTCAAATAAAAATTATTTTTTTCTATTTGTCTCAAATTAAGTACTGTTTCTAAAGCAAGATTTCCCATTTTTTCCAATAATCCGGTTTTTATCCTAATGGTCTCTTGCTGTGAAATTTTTGTCTCTTTTTTTGTTTCTTTTTTATCTATTTGATTTATAAACCCTTTTATTTCTTCTAATTTCTTTAACAATTCATCTACTGTCTCTGGACCTTTTCTCTTTTTGTCCCTTATCTCTCCTAACAAATTTTCCAATGAATGCGCTACCTCGCTAATCTCTTTAAGACCTAACATCTTAGCTTCGCCTTTTAATGTATGAGCCTCACGAAAAGCTTCTTGAACAAGTTCCTTTGTCTCTTTTTTTTCTAATTCAAGAAATGCTTGCTCTAATTTTAAAAGCCTCTCTCTTGCTGTTTGAATAAAAGCTTCAATAAATTGAGATACATCAATACCTTTGGTCATCATGTCTTATTTTAATCTTCCGGATAAAATATTTTTCTTAAATCAAGTAATCCAACAATTTTTCCCCCTATTTGTGTTTTTCCTTTTAAAACAGAATCTTCAGATGAAAGAATTTCGCTAACTTCTACTATGTCCTCAACAACATCCACTAGCATAGCCAATGGCTCTTCAAAAATGCCAATCACAATAATTTGAAAAGGTTTTTCAAGATTGCTTTTGCCAAGATTTAAACGGAATTTTAGATCTATTAATGGAATAATCTCTCCTCTTAAATTAATTACCCCTAAAATATGCTCTTCTGTTCCAGGAACTGGATAAACTGGTGCTTTAGCAACAATTTCTTTTGCTTCTTTAAGCTCAATACCATAATATTCTTGACCCAATCTAAAATAAAGAACCTCAACAATTGGCTTTTCCTTCTTAACACTTTTTCCTCTTAATGAAGCAGCTTCTTTTAATAAAGTCTCAAAATTTTCTCTCATTTCTAGAATTATATCGGCTATTTAAAAACTCAAGTTCAATATTGCTTTAAAGAATAATAGCTGTTATTTTGTTTTTTATGCATTTAAAAATTGAAAAGATTGTACCAGGTGGATGGGGATTAGCTAAAATGAATGGTAAAGTAATTTTTGTTCCTTATGTATTACCAAATGAGATAGTAAAAGCAAAAATTTTTTTGGAAAAAAAAGATTATGCCTTTGCTGAAATAATTGAGATTGTTTCTCCTTCGCCTCAGAGAATCTCTCCTATTTGTCCGCATTTTGGTGTCTGTGGTGGCTGTGATTATCAACATATACCTTATGATTTACAGGTAAAAATAAAAGAAAATTTATTTAAAGACGAAATTGTTCGTCAACTAGGAAAAGGAATTATTGATGTTGTTAAAGGAATTATACCTGCCACTAATCCATTCTTTTATAGAAATCGTATTCATTTAAAGATAAAAAGAGAGCTTCATAAAGTGCATTTGGGTTTTTTTAAAAAAAATACACATGAACTTATTTCTTTGGAAAAATGTTTTTTGGCCATACCAGCTATAAATGAAATATTGATAATGCTAAAAACTATACTCAAAACCTATGCAGCTATTGCTAATCAAATTAAAACAATAGAAATATTTTTTAGCCCTAATGAAGAAAAAGGTATTGTTATTCTGCATACATTAATAGAGATAAATAAAAAATATTTAAAAAATATGGCTGAAAAATTAATTGATTCCTTACCAGCTTTAAAAGATGTTCTCATTAAACATAGTGCTTTTACTTATCCTCGTTCTTTATTTGATAAAGGTTATACAGAAAGTGGACTTTTTTTTAAAATAAATAACTTTAAAGTTATTTGTTATCCTGGTGTATTTTTTCAAGTAAATACAGATCAAAATAAGAAATTATTAAATATAGTAACAGAATTAGCCAATTTAAGTGGGAATGAAAGAATATTAGAATTATATGCAGGCATGGGAAATCTTTCACTTTTACTCGCATCAAGAGCAAATAAATTGATAGGTTTAGATAACAATAAATTGGCAGTAAGAAATGCCAATTATAATGCACAATTAAATAAGGTTAGAGCATTTTTTAAAAAAATTGATGTAGATAAAGAAATAAAAGATTTTTTAAAAGAAGAAACCTTATTTGATTGTCTTGTATTAGACCCTCCTCGTCAAGGTTGTCTTAATGCCTTAAAACAGACACTAAATATTATAAAACCAAAAAAAATAATTTATATTTCTTGCCATCCAGCTACCTTAGCTAGAGACTTAAAATTCCTTTCCCATATAGGCTATAAGATTAAATACATTCAACCAATAGATATGTTTCCCCAAACACACCATATAGAAGCTGTTGCTATGGCTGTTTCTTCTTGACTGCTTTTTTGAAATAAAGTAGTTTTTGTTGTTTAAAATTGGAGGGACAAAATGGAAGAAACATTAATTGAGCATCGTCGGGCAAAAATAAAGAAACTTTTAGAAAAAGGAATCAAATCTTATCCTAATGATTTTAAACCCACACATCAGATTCAAGAAATTATTAAAATATATGGTCAAAAAGATAATAAAGCCCTTGAAGAGTTATCTGATAGATTTCGATTAGCTGGTCGCATCATGGCTATACGGAGTTTTGGGAAGGCTAGTTTTATTCACTTTCAAGATGCTAGTGGTCGACTTCAAGCCTATTTTAAACAAAATATTTTGGGAAAGGAAAACTATGAAATTTTTAAACTCTTAGATATTGGCGATATTGTTGGTCTTGAAGGAAGGCTTTTTCGAACTAAAACAGGAGAACTTACTCTCTTAGTAGAGAAATTCGAATTACTTACTAAAGCCTTAAGACCACTACCAGAAAAGTATCATGGTTTAAAAGATATAGAGATTAGATATAGACAACGTTATTTAGATTTAATAGTTAATACAGAAGTAAGAGAAAGATTTTTAAAACGCACAAAAATTATAGATTTTATTCGAGAATTTTTTCATAAAAAAGGTTTCTTAGAAGTAGAAACACCTATGATGCAACTTATACCAGGTGGGGCTTTAGCTAGACCTTTTGAAACTTATCATCACGCCTTAGGGATTACACTTTATTTACGTATTGCTCCTGAACTTTATTTAAAACGTTTATTAGTAGGTGGATTTGAAAAGGTATTTGAATTGAATCGAAACTTTAGAAATGAAGGAATAGATATTGATCATAATCCAGAGTTTACTATGCTAGAATTTTATCAAGCCTATGCTACTTATAATGACCTTATGAAACTTACAGAGGAATTAATTTCAGAATTAGCAGAAGCTGTTCTTGGCACAAAGAAGATTGTATATCAAGGGCATCCCATTGATTTAACGCCCCCTTGGCAGATTATGGATTTTTTTGAAAGTTTAAAGGAAATAGGAAAAATTCCAGAAGAAATTTTAAATAATCCTGAGAAAACTATTTCTTATGCCAAAGATATGGGAGCAAAACTTAGACCAACTGAAGGAGTAGGAAAGGCATTAGCTAAATTATTTGAAAAGTTAGTAGAACCAAAGCTTATTCAACCTACATTTGTCACTGGCTATCCTGTAGAGGTATCTCCTCTTGCTCGTCGTAATGATGAAAGACCAGAAATAGTAGATAGATTTGAGTTATTCATTGCTGGAAAAGAAATAGCAAATGGTTTTTCAGAATTAAATGATCCAGATGAACAACGTGAACGCTTTTTTGCTCAAATGGCGCAACGGGAAGCCGGTGATGAAGAGGCTCATCGTATTGATGAAGATTATATTGTTGCCCTAGAGTATGGCATGCCACCAGCTGCAGGTGAGGGTATAGGTATTGACCGGTTAGTAATGGTTTTAACTGATGCACCTTGTGTCCGGGATGTGATTTTGTTTCCTCATTTACGACCAGAAAAAGCATGAAGACTCCTTATGAACTTTTTATTGCCCTTAAATATTTAAGGGCAAAAAGAAGACAAAAATTTATCTCTGCTATTACTATAATTTCTATCTTTGGTGTAATGGTAGGAGTAATGGCTCTTATTATTGTGCTTTCAGTAATGTCTGGTTTTGAAAAGGAAGTTCGCAATCGTATTCTTGGATTAAATGCTCACATTTTTATCTTTAACTTTAAAGGCCCTCTTTTTAATTATGAAAAGATTATGAAAAAAGTAGAAAAGGAAAAAGGAATTTTGGGTGTAGCTCCTTTTGTCTATGGTCAAGTCATGATAAATACTTCTTATTCTGTCTCAGGGGCTATCTTGAGAGGTATAGATCCTGAGAGAATAGGGAAAGTAAGTAATTTACCTCATATTTTAAAAGCTGGTAATCTTTCTATCCTTAAAGAAGGAAAATCTTTAAATGGAGAAAAACTTCCCTGTTTAATCATGGGGCAGGAATTGGCAAAAAAATTAGGTGTATGGGTAGGTGATATTGTTATCCTTATCTCTCCTTTTGCTCGTATTACACCTATGGGACAATTACCAAAAATAAAGCGTTTTTATATTGGAGGTATATTTGTATCTGGATTATATGAGTATGATGCTTCTTTAATCTTTACTTCATTAAAAGATGCTCAACAATTTTTGGGATTAGGAAATGCAGTTACAGGTCTTGAAGTAAAGATTAAAGAGATCTTTAAGGCTCGTGAAGTAGCTGATTTTCTTGAAAAAAGACTAGGATTTCCTCTATGGACAAAAAATTGGATAGATATGAATAAAAGTCTTTTTTCAGCATTGAAATTAGAGAAATTGGCTATGTTTATTATCCTCACTTTGATCATAGGAGTAGCTGCTTTAAATATCAGCAGCAGTCTAATTATGATGGTCATGGAAAAAACCAAAGAAATTGCTATTTTAAAAGCTATGGGTGCTACTGAAGGAAATATAAAAAAAATATTTATTTATCAAGGCTTACTTATTGGATTAATAGGTACCTTTTTAGGTGTTTTTACTGGTATAAGTTTATGTTTATTTCTTAAACGTTATCCTCTTATTCATTTACCAGAAGATATTTATTATATTTCCACTTTACCTATCACTGTGCAACCTAATGAAGTATTAATTATAGCTATTGGAGCTATCATCTTAAGTTTTCTTTCCACTATTTACCCTGCAAGGCAGGCAGCTCGACTTGACCCAGTAGAGGCTATAAGATATGAGTAAAATCATTTTGGAAATAAAAGAATTATGGAAATCCTTTTTCTTCAAAGGAGAACGTATAGATGTGTTAAAAGGTATAAATTTAAATATTCATACTGGTGAAGCCATAGCAATAATTGGAGCTTCTGGAGTAGGTAAATCTACTTTTTTACATATTTTAGGAGCATTAGAAAGACCTACAAAAGGCACTGTGCTTTATTATGGAAAAGACATATTCAATCTTTCACCAAAAGAATTAGCAAGATTTCGAAATCAAAAAATAGGTTTTGTTTTTCAATTTCATTATTTATTACCAGAATTTACTGCTTTAGAAAATCTTATGTTACCTGCTTTAATAGCAGGTTGGTCTAAAGAAAAAGCAAAGAAAAGAGCAAATGAATTATTAGAAGAAGTAGTTTTGACTGAGAAAGCTCATCATCGACCAGGAGAACTATCTGGAGGAGAACAGCAGCGAGTAGCTATTGCTCGTGCCCTTATGCTTGAACCAGAAATAGTTTTAGCTGATGAACCTACTGGCAATTTAGATGAAATGACAGCCAAAAAGGTACAAATGCTTCTTTTTTCTCTTTATCAAAAAAAGAGAATCACTTTGATAGTAGCTACACATAACCTGAGATTCGCAGCCTTATTTCCTATTTGTTATGAATTGACAGACGGACAGTTTAAAAGGAGAGAACTTAAGTGAGGCGATATTTGATTTTTATTCTTTTTATAATTTTGTTTTTTTCATTTAAAGCTTTAGGAAAAGAAAAATTAGAGGTAAGTGTAGCTCCTTTTATTATTTATGCTCCAAAAAATATGAAAAATTTAGGTATTGAAATAGCAAAAAAATTAGAAAAAAAATTACCTAGTGATAAAATCCAAATTATCTCTTGGGCAGAAAAACCGCCAGTTAGTTTAGAAAAGGCAAGAAAAATTGGAGAAACATGGGGAATTGATTATATTATTTGGGGAAGCTTAACTTTTTTAGGTGAAAGAATTAGCTTTGATATCACAATCATTGAAACAGGAGGTATAAGACCACCTATTTCTATATATAAAGAAATCTATTCTATTGAAGCAATAGATTTGGTCTTAAATGATATAGTAAAAGAAATTATATTTAAGCTATTTAAAAAAGAAAAGATTGTGCGTTTGGAAATTTTAGGACATAAAGGAGTAGATAAAGATGCTATTTTAGCAGTAATGAAAACAAAAGAAGGTGATTTATTTAATCCAAGAACAATAAGAGAGGATATAAAATCTATTTTTAAATTGGGTTTTTTTAGAGATATTAAAGTAGAAGTAGAAGACTTACCTCAGGGAAAAGTAGTAAAATTCATTCTTACAGAAAAACCTTTAATAAAAAGAATTATTATACAAGGAAACAAAGCTATCAAAGAAGAAAATATTCAAGAAGTTATTGTTTTAAAACCAAATACTATTTTAAAAGAAGATTTATTAACAAAATCAATAGAACAAATAAAACTTTTATATCAAAAAGAAGCATATTTTGATGCGCAAATAAATTATGAAATTGAACCTATTACAGAACAAGAAGTAAAAGTAATATTTAAAATTCAGGAAGGCGAAAAAGCTTATATTAAAAAAATTATTTTTAAAGGTAATAAAGCCTTTAAAGATAAAACTTTGAAAAAATTAATGAAAAATAAAGAAAAATGGTTTTTTTCTTTTATTACTGGCTCAGGAAAGTTGAAGCGAGAAGAGCTTGAACATGATGTCAATAGAATCATCAATTTTTATTATAATCATGGTTACATCAATGCCAAAATAGGTGAACCACAAATTAAACACAAAGGAAGAGAGATTTATATTATTATACCTATTGAAGAAGGAAAACAATATAGAGTTGGTCAGATTTCTTTTAGTGGAGAATTAATTGAAACAGAAACTAAGTTAAAAAAATATTTAAAACTTAAAAAAGGTGATATTTACAATCAAGAAAAATTGCAAAAAGATATATTTGCTCTTTCTGATGTATATGCAAATTATGGATTTGCATATGCAGAGATTGAACCAGATATTAAAATTCGTCCTGAAAATCAAACTGTGAATATCACTTATAATATTAAAAAGGGGCCAAAAGTTTATATAGGAAGAATAGAATTTGAAGGAAATACTAAAACTAGAGATAAGGTAATAAGAAGAGAATTATGGATTACTGAAGGAGAAACATTTAATAAGGAGAAATTAGAAAGAAGTATTGAAAGCTTACATCGTCTTGGTTATTTTGAAGATATACAAGTAGAAACAGAGAAAGGGGAAGAACTTAATGAACTTAATTTGAAGATCAAAGTAAAAGAACAACCAACTGGTTCTTTTTCCATTGGTGCTGGTTATAGTTCAGTAGAAAAATTTATACTTATGGCAGATATCACTCAACGCAATCTATTTGGACGAGGACAATCAGTAACTTTAAGAGGCTATTTGGGAAGTATTACCCAAAGATATACATTTGATTTTACCGAGCCTTACTTTTTTGACACAAATCTCTCTGTAGGCTTCCAAGCATTTAAATGGGATACAGAGTACATAGATTATACAAAAGAAAGTAATGGTGGTGAAATTAGATTTAGCTATCCAATTACTCGTTATTCTAGAATTTATTGGAATTATCATTATGAAAAAGCAAAAACAGCAGATTTTGCAGAATATGCTTCTCTTCTTATAAAAGAACTTGCCCCTGGAATCACAACAAGCAGTATTAGCATTAGTTGGAGTCGAGATACAAGAAATCGATTTTTTAATCCAAGCAAAGGAAGTATTATTACTGCAAGCATTGATTTTGCTGGTGGGCCTTTAGGGGGAGATAGTGCTTTTACTCGTTATGAAGGATCAGTAAGTGTTTTTATTCCACTTTTTTGGGACACAGTAGGATTTATTCGTACAAAAATGGGTTATATTCAAAAACGTAAAAAAGGAATTCTTCCTCTTTTTGAAAAATATTACTTAGGTGGCCCTTATACTATACGTGGTTATGACTTTGCTACTATCAGCCCTAGAGACCCAAAAACAGGAGAACGCATTGGTGGGAATAAAATGTTTCTTTGTAATCTTGAGTTTCGTTTTCCTATTGCAAAAAAATTGCGACTTATTGGTGTAATATTTTTTGATATGGGCAATACTTATGATATTCATCAAAAATTTGATATAACAAATTTAAAGAAAAGTGTAGGAGCAGGTATTAGATGGTTTTCACCTATGGGGCCATTGCGACTAGAATGGGGATATGCACTTAATGCTGCACCAGATGAATCTACTTCAAACTGGGAGTTTGCTATTGGCACATTCTTTTAATTGACAAATTTTGCTATTTTTTTATTGTAATTAAATCCTTTATTTTTTCAAATCTTTTCCTACCTATACCCTTAATTTGCATAATGTCTTCAATTTTTTTAAAAGGGCCATATTTCTTACGGTAATCTATAATGCGTTTTGCAATAACTGGACCAATACCAGGTAAACTTTCTAACTGTTCAATTGTAGCAGTATTTATATCAATTTTTTGTTGTGCCCCTATTAAGGCAAAACTAATCACAAAAAAGAATAAAGTAAAGGTTATAAGCACATACCTCATATTAATTTTTTAACATTCTAGAAAAATTATATCAACTATTTTGGAATAAATTTTGCTGTAATTTTAATTTTGATGCTGAAAAATAAAGGATTTACTTTAATTGAATTGTTAATTGTAATAGCGATTATAGCCATTTTAGCAGGAATTGCTTTAACTAATTATAAACAATTTGTTTATCGTATCCGCACAGCTGAGGCAAAAATAAACATAAGTATGATTAAAACAGCTGAACTTGCTTGGGCACAAGAATATGATGCTTTTGTCTATGCTGCTCCTCAGGGGAATAAAAATCCAACAAAAAATCCAAGTGTTATTTGGAATGCACCTCAAAATAGTGGTTTCAGCATCATTGGATTTTTCCCTTCAGGAAAAGTTTATTATGCATATGAAATTGGGCCTCAAGACCCAGGGACAGGAAATGTCACAATAGGAAGCACAAATGGAGGAGATCCTTTGAATTTACAAAATGCTCTAAATTGCCAAAGTGGAGATCCAAATGTAGTCTGTGTAACAGATAATATTGACTTTTGGATTTTGGTTCTTGGTGATATAAATAAAAATAGTAAAAACGGAGGGTATAAATTAAGTGATGAAAATAATGAAATCATAAATATCTCTCCAGGTGAATTTTGATTGGTAGTGTGATAACATGAAAAAGTTGTGCACCTTGGTAGTAATGGATTTTTAGGAAAAAGATGGGAGGATAACCTATAAA
>JAJSZS010000021.1 GCA_030262725.1 Candidatus Desulfofervidus auxilii
AAACATTTGGGGAAGTGGTAACACAGCTTCAGCAAGTAGTTTTACATTTTACCAAGGTATATTTCCTCTTTGGTTAGGTAAAATTATCTTTAGTGCAGGAAAACTTTTAATCCTTATAAGTTTTATTTTAACTATTTTTAAACCTAATTATAAAAGATGAGTTTATTATATAAGATAGACATTGTAACAAATTTCATATGCTTATGAATACTTTTAATTTTGAGTATACTTCTTTGTATTAGAAGGAGAATATTACGTTTCTATTTATTATCCTTAGGTATTTTTTTGATAAGTATTGGTTCCTTATATCGTCTAATTTTTCATTCTATATTTCTTTCCAAATTAACACTTAGTGAGATTAAGAATATACTTTCTATTGACAAAATACCATTAGCATGGTATCTGGATAGTATTATAATAAATTGTGGAATGCTTTTGGTAGTTATAGGTTTTGCGTTAATAGTATTTGTAAAAGAAAAAGAATAAATGCCAAAATCACATCCAATGAATGTAATTTAAATACTATACAACTTTGCCTATGATATACTATAAATGGGGAGTTAAACATGATATTGTTTTTCTTATAGTTATTGCTTTATTCTCTTTATACGCCAATATAAAAACTTTCAATGAGGTTCCTTTACTTTTGCCTCGATGGATTGAAATACTGGGGTATCTAGTAACTATAGGTATAATTTGGTCATATAAAAATTACCTAAAAGAAGAAAAATTACGAAAGGCTTGCTTTTGCTTATTGATTGGATTTATATTTAGTGGAATAAAAAGACTAATTGATACCCCCCTGTTTATAACCAGATTGCTTAGTGTGATAGGTATATTTTTTTCTATTATTGCTATTATGTTTGTAATATTTTTTAAAAAGAGTTAATGTAAGAGAAAAAGAGTCAGGTTCTGATAGACTGTTGAAAAAAGGCTACAAAAAGAAAAAAAATGGTATATGAATTTATGAAAATTTTGCCAAAGATACAAAAAAATAATTGTATGTTAGCCAGCTTATAGCTGACTGGGTAGATTCTAATCAGAGAAGAAGAGCAGTCCTTGGATTGCGTTGTTATTGGCATTTGAAGATGAAGGAACATAATAGGTCAATACTTGAAGTTGAAGACGTCCAGCATGTAATTTTTCAGATAATGCCTTTTGTAATAATACACCTCTGGTTTTAACCTGATGCAGCAAATAAGCAATTTTAGTCGTTTTTTTATATTTCCTTTTGTTTTTTACTTACAGGTTTAGTTATTAATGTAATTGCTGAAAGTAGAGAGGTTTTATGTGTTTCTATTGGAATGATACCGTTAGCTGTTTTAGCTTGGTTTTTTTATTCATCACTTCTTTTTATAATTTTTATATATTTTTTAACTTTGGTCGTTGCTTATTTAATAAGCTACTTTAAGAAGATGAGGAAAGCTTAAATTTGATACAAAAAGATTATCTGTTCCTCTATATGCTCCTTTTTATGGATTTATCTTTATAGTGTTTTATAAATCGCTTTATTATAGTACATTACGGGTTTTTGTATGGCAAATAAGGATTTAGGAAAATAATCTTTCTTGACGAAGACAGATAAATGGTATATTTCTTTAAAAAGCGAGAGTGGCGGAATTGGCAGACGCGCCAGACTTAGGATCTGGTGGGTAACACCGTGCGGGTTCGAGTCCCGCCTCTCGCACCAAATAAGGAGAAATTATGGAAGTTCGAGTAGAGGAGATTAGTCCAGCAAAACGAAGGTTGGAAATAATTGTACCTAAAGAAAGGGTAGAAAGTAAAATTAATGCACTTTATGAAAATTTAAGAAAAAAAGCAAAGATAAAGGGATTTCGACCAGGTAAAGCACCAATGGCACTAATTAAATCCCTTTATCGAAATGAAGTGCTTAATCAAGCATTAACTGATCTTATTGAACAAACTTATCCTGAAGCATTAAAAGAAGTTAAAATTATTCCTTTAAAAGAAACAAGTATTGAGCCTGATAATATTACTGAGGGTGAGGCATTTAAATATGCTGTAACTATTGAAGTAATTCCAGAATTTGAACTCCCTGAATATAAGGGAGTAACAGTAGAAGTATCACCTATTGTTGTTACTGATGAAGAAATAGAGACAGAATTAAAAAGACTTCAAGAGATGCATGCTGAACTTAAAAGTATTGAAGAGAAACGTCCTTTAAAAGAAGGAGATTATGTAATTCTCGATTTTCAAGGCTATCTTGATGGACAACCTCTAAAAGACTTTAAAGCTACAGATTATATGGCAGAACTTGGGCAAAATCAGCTTCATAAAGATATTGAAAAAGAAATTTTAGGGTCTAAAGTGGGTGAGAAAAAAATAGTGAAACTTCGTTATCCTGAAGATATTAAAGATAAAAAGCTTGCTGGAAAGGAAATAGAACTTCATCTATTTATTAAAGATGCAAAAGAAAAAGTTTTACCAGCTTTGGATGACGAGTTTGCCAAAAGTCTTGGTGAATATAATAGTTTAGAAGAGTTGAAAGAAAATTTGAAAAAACAGATGTTGGAAAAAAAGGAAAAAATGAGGGATGAATATATTAAAAATTATATCCTTAATTACCTTACAGAAAAAGCAGAAATAGAGCTACCTGAGACATTAGTAGAGGAAGAATTAGAAAATATGATTGATAGAGCAACATATTTTATTTCCCCTGAAGCAAGAAAATCTATGGATAGGGAAAAATTAAAAAACGATTTGCGTTCGTCAGCCGAAAGAAAAGTAAAGGCTCAACTTATTTTAAGTAAAATTGCTAAACAAGAAAATATTACAGCAGAAGAAAAAGAAGTTGAAGAAGAAATAAAATTAATGGCAGAAAGATTAAGGGTGCCGGTTGAAAAGATGCAAACACCTTATGTAATCAATCGTATAAAAACTCGTATTATTGGTGAAAAAACATTAGTATTTTTAAAAGATAATGCAAATATAAAAGAAAAAAATAAAGAAGAGAATTGAAATGCATCTTATACCAATTGTAATAGAACAGACAGGCCGAGGAGAAAGAGCTTATGATATCTATTCACGTTTACTAAAAGATAGGATTATCCTTTTAGGTAGCCCTATAGATGATACTATAGCTAATCTTATTATTGCCCAATTGCTTTTCCTTGAATCCCAGGACCCTGATAAAGAAATTCATTTTTATATTAATTCTCCTGGTGGCTTAATAACAGCAGGTTTAGCTATCTATGATACAATGAGATATATAAAAGCACCTGTTTGCACCTATTGTGTAGGTCAGGCTGCTAGTATGGCTGCAGTTCTATTAGCTGCTGGAGATAAAGGCAAAAGATATGCCCTCCCACATGCCCGTATCCTTATTCATCAGCCTTTAGGAGGATTTCAAGGACAAGCAACAGAAGTAGAGATTCAAGCAAGAGAAATTTTACGTTTGAAACATGTTATAAATGAAATTTTAGCTCATCATACTGGACAGCCTTTAGAAAAAATAGAAGAGGATACAGAAAGAGATTTTTATATGACAAGTGAAGATGCACTTAAATATGGTATTATTGATAAAGTAATTACTAATAGAGGCAAGGGAGGGATAAATGTCTAAAACAATAAAAAATAAGGATAAAAAACTTTATTGTTCATTTTGTGGGAAAAGTCAGGATGAGGTAAGAAAGTTAATTGCAGGTCCTTCAGTTTATATTTGTGATGAGTGTATTGAATTATGTAATGAAATCCTTGCGGAAGAATATGAAAAGGAAGATATTGAATTAGGTATTACTTTACCTAAGCCGACTGAAATTAAAGCTTTTTTAGATCAATATGTTATTGGTCAAGAACAGGCAAAGAAAATACTTTCTGTTGCAGTTTATAATCATTATAAACGCATTCATACTAGAAGAGAAATTGATGGTGTGGAGTTACAAAAAAGTAATATTTTATTAATAGGGCCTACTGGTTGTGGCAAAACTCTATTAGCTCAAACTCTTGCAAAAATGTTAAATGTGCCATTTACTATTGCAGATGCTACTACTCTTACAGAGGCAGGTTATGTAGGTGAAGATGTAGAAAATATAATTCTTTATCTTGTTCAGGCAGCAGATTATGATATTGAAAGAGCATCTCAAGGAATTGTCTATATTGATGAAATAGATAAAATCTCTCGCAAAACTGATAGTCCTTCAATTACAAGAGATGTTTCAGGTGAAGGAGTACAACAAGCACTACTTAAAATTGTTGAAGGTACTATTGCTAATATTCCGCCCAAAGGAGGCAGAAAACATCCTCAACAGGAATTTCTTAAAGTAGATACTACTAATATTCTTTTTATTTGTGGTGGTGCTTTTGTAGGTTTAGAAGATATTATTTGTAATCGTATTGGCAGTAAAGGGTTAGGTTTTGGAGCAGATATAAGGAGTAAGAAAGAAGGGAATATAGGTGAGATTTTAAGACATGTTCAACCAGAAGATTTGATAAAATACGGAATGATACCAGAATTTGTTGGTCGTTTTCCAGTAGTGGCTGCTCTTGATAATCTTACAGAAGATGATTTGATAAAAATTTTAGTTGAACCAAAAAATGCTATTGTAAAACAATATCAAAAATTATTTAAAATGGAAGGTGTGGATCTCAAGTTTACTGAAGGTGCATTAAGGTCCATTGCAAGGGAGGCTATTCGTCGAAATACTGGCGCAAGAGGATTAAAGAGTATTCTTGAGGATGTTCTTTTAGATATTATGTTTATACTTCCAGACCTTACAGGGGCTAAAGAATGTGTAATTAATGAAGATGTAATTTTAAAGCATGAGCAGCCCCTTATTGTTTATGAAGGTAGGGCAAAGACTGCTTGATAAAAAATTACAAAAAAGAACTTCAAAAATTTAGTCCTTCCTTTTTTGGTAAAAAATGCTTATACTTAAATTGAGTTCATTGTGAAGGAGGTTATTTATGTTCATTTTTGGACGAGGTAAAGAAGAAAAAGAGCAGAAAAAGACCTTTGTTTTACCTTTATTACCATTAAGAGATGTTGTTGTTTTCCCACATATGGTAATTCCTCTTTTTGTTGGCAGGAAAAAGTCTATTTCTGCCTTAGAACACGCTATGACTCTGGGTCGAAAACTTTTTCTTGCGACTCAGAAGAAGGCTCAAATTGATGAGCCTCAAGAAAAGGATATTTATGTAGTGGGTACTATTGGGCAAATTTTACAACTTCTTAAACTTCCTGATGGCACAGTTAAGGTATTAATTGAAGGTATAAAAAGAGGGAAAATTAATAAATATCTTCCTAATCCTGACTTTTTCCTTGTAGAAATAGAGGAAGTAGAAGAAACCCTTGTTCGGAATACAGAGACTGAATCTTTTATAAGATTGCTTATTTCTGCTTTTGAAGAATATGCTAAATTAAATCCAAAAATTAGTTCTGAAACAGTAAATCAAGTTAGTGCTATTGAAGAACCTGATAGATTAAGTGATACTGTTGCTGCCCATTTAGGTGTAAAAGTTGAACAGAAACAGAAAGTGCTTGAAACATTTGATGTAAATAAACGTCTTGAATTAGTTTTTGGTCTTACACGAGGTGAAATTGAGATTATAAAGACAGAGCAAAGGATTAAAGCTAGAGTAAAGAAACAGATGGAAAAGACACAACGTGAATATTATCTTACCGAACAGATGAAAGCTATTCAAAAAGAAATAGGAGAAGAGGGAGACTTTAGAGATGAAATAAAAGAATTAGAAAAGAAGATAAAGACTACTCCTATGTCTAAAGAGGCAAGACAAAAAGCACTGCATGAATTGAAAAAGTTAAAATTGATGGCTCCTATGTCAGCTGAGGCAACAGTTGTAAGAAATTATATAGATTGGTTAGTATCATTACCTTGGAATCGTCGGGCGAAGGTAAGATTAGATATAGATGAGGCTAAAAAAATTTTAGATGAAGACCATTATGGATTAGAAGAACCAAAAGAGAGAATTTTAGAATATTTAGCTGTTCAACATCTAGCTAAAAAAGTAAAAGGGCCAATTCTTTGTCTTGTAGGCCCACCAGGTGTAGGTAAGACTTCTTTAGCAAAGTCAGTAGCCAGAGCAACAGGAAGGGAGTTTGTGCGTCTTTCTTTAGGTGGAGTAAGAGATGAGGCAGAGATAAGAGGACATAGACGTACTTATATTGGAGCATTACCTGGAAAGATTATTCAATCATTACGTAAAGTAAAAACAAATAATCCTGTTTTCTGTTTAGATGAAATTGATAAATTGGGTACTGATTTTAGAGGTGATCCAGCAGCTGCTTTATTAGAAGTTCTTGATCCAGAGCAGAATCATGCCTTTAATGATCACTATTTAGATGTTGATTATGATCTTTCAGAGATACTTTTTATTACAACAGCAAATACACTTCATACAATACCTTGGCCATTACAAGATAGAATGGAGATTATAAGGATTCCAGGCTACACAGAGATTGAAAAATATCATATTGCTACAAAGTTTCTTATTCCAAAACAAATAAAAGCATGTGGATTAAAACCTGAACAAATTACTTTTTCTGATAGTGCTATTTATGAAATTATTCGTTCCTATACAAAAGAAGCAGGTGTAAGAAATTTAGAAAGATGTATTGCTACTATCTGTCGTAAGGCGGCAAAGGAGATTGTAAAGAAAGGTGCAGATACTAAGATTTGTGTTACTAAAAAGAATTTGGCAAAATTTTTGGGTGTGCCAAAATTCCGATTTAGTCAAGCTGAAGAAAGAGATGAGATTGGTGTGGCGACAGGTTTGGCATGGACAGAGTTTGGTGGTGAGTTGCTTCAAACAGAAGTAGCTATTATGCCTGGTGAAGGGAAATTGATTATTACTGGAAAATTAGGTGAAGTAATGCAGGAATCAGCTAGAGCAGCTTTAAGTTATGTCCGCGCTAGGGCAGATCAATTAGGTCTTAATCCAGAGTTTTATAAAAAATATGATATTCACATCCATGTGCCTGAAGGGGCAGTACCTAAAGATGGGCCTTCAGCAGGTATTACTATGGCTACAGCCCTTGTATCTGCTTTAGCGAAGATTCCAGTAAAACATGATGTAGCTATGACAGGAGAGATTACTTTAAGGGGTAGGGTGTTGCCAGTAGGTGGTCTTAAGGAAAAACTTCTAGCTGCCCATCGTGGTGAGGTAAAAAAAGTTATTATTCCTAAAGACAATGAAAAAGACTTAAAAGAAATTCCTAATAAGATTTTGAAGACAATTCAGATAGTATTAGTAAATCATATGGATGAGGTTTTAAAAGAAGCACTTGCTTCTCCTATTAGTATTAAAGAGACTCCTCCACCTCCGGCTGTTTCTAAAGAATATTCAGAGCAAAGACCACCGGCAGTGATGATGTAGTCTTGACATTCCTTATTACCTGATTAAAATCAGCTTTTTTAAAGAGTAAAATTATGTATTTGAATAGAGAAGAAGCCATAGTTTTTGTTATTGATATTCAAGAAAAACTCTTTAATGTTATTTATCAAAAAGAAGAACTTTTAAAAAATTGTTTAAAACTTCTTAAAGGATGCCAAATATTAAATCTTCCTATTTTAGCTACAGAACAATATCCAAAGGGGCTTGGGAAAACTTTACCAGAAATTAAAAATTTCTTAAAAGAAGAAAATATCTTTGAAAAACTCTCTTTTTCTGCCTATATCCCAGCAGTTATTGAAAAATTGGAAAAGATAAACAGGAGGAGCATTATTCTAATTGGAATGGAAGCACATGTTTGTATATGGCAAACTTGTCGAGATTTATTAAAAAATAATTTCAAAGTATTTATACCTCAAGAGTGTGTATCTTCTAGGTCTAAAATACATTTATATAATGCTTTAGAATTGATGGACAAAATAGGGGCATACATTGTTAATGTGGAGACTATTCTATTTGATTTACTTAAAACAGCAGAAGTGCCTGAATTTAAAGCTATTTCTCAAATCATAAAATGAGGATTCAAACAGTAAGAGGTTTTCGGGATATTTTACCTGAAGAAGCCAGAAAATGGCAGGCAGTAGAAGAAATTGCTCGTGAAGTGTTATTAACTTATGGCTTTAAAGAAGTAAGAAGTCCAATTTTAGAAAAAACAGAACTTTTTATAAGAAGTATTGGTGAAACAACCGATATAGTAGAAAAAGAGATGTATTCTTTTGTTGATAAAGGTGGAGATAGTTTAACCTTAAGGCCTGAAGCTACTGCTTCAATAGTAAGGATGTATATTCAACACAGTCTTTACCATCGTCCGGCTTGGAGTAAGCTTTTTACTATTGGGCCTATGTTTCGAAGGGAAAGGCCACAAAAAGGAAGATATAGGCAATTTTGGCAAATAAATGCTGAAATGTTTGGTTTTTCCCATCCTATAGCTGATGCAGAAATTATCCTTGCCCTTAATACAATTTTAGAAAAACTAAAAATTTCTTCTTATGAATTACATTTGAATTCATTAGGTTGTAAAACATGTCGCCAGGCATTTAAAGAAGCTTTAAAAGATTATTTAGAAAAGATTCAAGATATGCTTTGCCCTGATTGTCAAAGGCGCCAAAAATTAAATCCATTAAGGGTATTTGATTGTAAAGTTGAAGGTTGTCAAAAAGTTTTAGAAAAAGCTCCACTTATTACTGATTATCTCTGTAATGAGTGTAAAAAACACTTTGAGGAACTGCAGTTTTATCTTTCTCTATTGGACATAAAATTCATCCTTAATCCCAGACTAGTAAGAGGGTTAGATTATTACACTAGGACTGCATTTGAAGTTATTCTTCCTCAAATTGGGGCACAGAGTGCTGTTGCTGGTGGTGGTCGATATGATAATTTAGTAGAAGAATTGGGAGGTAAATCCACTCCAGCAATAGGGTTTGCTATTGGTCTTGATCGTCTTTTACCTTATATACCAAATTTTAATCAAAAAGAACGTCCTATATTTATTGCTTTATTGGGTAAAGAAAGTATTAAACTTGGTTTACTTTGGGCAAAATATTTGCGTAAAAAAGGCATTTTTACAGAAATAGATTATCGATTAGGTAGTCTTAAATCACAATTAAATAGAGCAAACCATTTAGAGGCTGCTTGGTCTCTTATTATTGGTGAGGATGAGATAAAAAAAGGTGAGGCTATCCTTCGCAATATGGATACAAAAGAACAAATAAATATTCCTGTTTATCCTGAAAAGGGATTAAATAAATTGTTGGAAAAAATAGGGAGGTAAAATTGAAGACCTTAGATTTTTTAGAAGGATGGAAAAGAACTCATTATTGTAATGAGCTTACAATAAAAAATATTAATGAAGAAGTAACTTTAATGGGTTGGGTACAACGCAGAAGGGATCATGGTGGTGTTATCTTTGTTGATTTAAGAGATAGGACTGGAATTATTCAAGTAGTGTTTAATCCTGATTTTAATTCTGAAGCCCACACTAAGGCTCATAGATTACGTTCAGAATGGGTGATTGCTGTTAAAGGGAAAGTGGTAAGAAGACCAGAAGGTATGGAGAATCCAAAACTTAAGACTGGAGAGATAGAAGTAATGGTTTCCAGTCTAAAAATTTTAAATACCTCCCCACCTCCACCATTTTTAATTGAAGATGATATTGAAATAGGTGAGCCTACAAGACTTAGTTATCGTTATCTAGATTTACGTCGTCCACGACTTATGCATAATTTTATTAAGCGTCATGAAGCCGCACAATGTGTAAGGAGATTTTTAAGTGAAAATGGCTTTTTAGAAATTGAAACCCCATTTTTAACCAAGAGTACACCAGAAGGGGCAAGAGATTTCTTAGTGCCAAGTCGTTTACATCCAGGAAGATTTTATGCCTTACCTCAATCGCCGCAGCTTTTTAAACAACTTTTAATGATAAGTGGATTTGACCGTTATTTTCAAATTGTAAAATGTTTCAGAGATGAAGATTTAAGGGCTGACAGACAGCCTGAGTTTACTCAAATAGACCTTGAGATGTCCTTTGTTAATGAAGATGATATTATGGATATTTCAGAAAGACTTTTAGTCTACCTCTGCAAAGAAGTATTTAATTACAATGTTTCTCTGCCCTTTCCGCGTCTTACCTATGATGAAGCTATTGCTAAATACGGTACTGATAGACCGGATTTAAGATTTGAGCTTGAATTAAAAGATGTAACTGAAATAGTAGCTGAATCAGAATTTAAAGTTTTTTCTTCGGTTGTGCATAAAGGAGGCATTGTTAAAGCTATAAATGTTAAAAAAGGGGCAAAACTTTCCAGGAAAGAAATTGATGATTTAACCAAATTTGTCAATCAATTTGGGGCAAAGGGATTGGCTTGGATAAAGATAAAAGGAGAATGGCAATCACCCATTGTCAAATTCTTTTCAGAAGGAGAAAAAACTGCATTAGCACAGAGTCTTGAAATAGAAGATGGAGATTTAATCTTATTTTTGGCTGATGAACCCTTAATTGTTAATGAGGCTTTAGCCAATCTTAGAATAGAATTGGGCAAAAAGATGGGATTAATTCCTGAAGATACTTTTTGTTTTTGCTGGGTGACAGAATTTCCTATGTTTGAATATGATACAACAGAAGGAAGATGGCAAACAGTACATCATCCTTTTACTATGCCAAAAGAAGAGGATCTCGCTTATCTTCCTGAACATCCAGAAAAAGTAAAAGCAAGATCTTATGATATTGTTTTAAATGGAGTGGAAATTGGTGGGGGAAGTATTCGTATTCATCGTCGTGATATTCAAGAGTTAATCTTTAAAGTGATAGAGCTGCCTCAAGATGAAGCGCAAGAAAAATTTGGATTTCTTTTAGAAGCATTGACCTATGGTGCACCTCCTCATGGAGGTATTGCCTTTGGGTTTGATCGGTTATTAATGTTGTTGTGTAAATGTGAAAGTATTAGAGAAGTGATTGCCTTTCCAAAGACACAAAAAGCTACTTGCCTTTTAACCGATGCTCCTTCTCAAGTCACTCAAGAACAATTGCATGAGTTATCACTTAAATTGGATATAATTAAACTTAAAAGGGCAGTGTCTTAATTTCATTTTACATTGCCATTCTTTTTTAAGAGATTCAATAATTTTTATGACTTCTTTTTCATTTCCAGGTGGGACCATTAATTCAATTGTTGCCTTCATTCTATCTATTGTGCGAAATTGGACAAGTCCATCATATTCACCTAAAATCCATTGAAATATAGCAATCTTATCTCGAGGTAAATCAACATATAAGAAATTGCTTTTAAGAAATTTCTTTTTCACAGAAGCGATTTTTTAATTGTTCTGTAAATTGTAATTCTACTTCAATTAATTTCTTTAAATGTTCAGGAATAAGTACTCGATTTATAGGCTGATTGTCTTTTAAAAGTTTTTCTTTAGTATTTTCTGCCCAAATAATAATTTCTTTTAAACGATTAAGTCGTTTATCAATCAATTTTTTAACCTGTCTTTGGGAGGGAAGTCTATCTAAAAAATAAAGTACTAAATCAAGATTAAAAAAAGGTCTTTCTAAATAAAGAAAATTCCTAATAAGAAGTTTATTAAGAAACATTTCTCCTTTTGGTGTTAAAGAATATACACGTTTTTCTGGTCTTTGACCTGCTCTTCCTTTTTTATATTGAAGATAGCCTTTTTTAGCTAACTTTTCTAAAGTGTAATAGATAGAAGTTAAGGTGACATTAGTTAAGGGTTTGATTTCCTCTTCAATAATCTTTTTTAGCTCATAACCATGTTTTTCCCCTTCTTTTAAAAGACCTAATAAAATTACTTCTAACTTCACTTTTCTTCCATTTTTGCAGTTAGTGTTTCAACTAATAACCTAGCAGTTTTTGCCATATCTGACAAGGAGATATATTCTTGACGGGTATGAACATTTTTCATTCCTGTTCCAATGATAACAGAGGTAATACCTGCTTGATTAAAAATATTAGCATCACTTCCGCCTCCACTTATTTTTAATTCCATTTCCATATCTAATTTTTTTCCAACTTTTTTAATTAATCTAATTAAAGGATGATTTTCTAATACATACATAAGAGGATAATCAATCTTTATATCTATATTTAATTTAGGAAAACCTGCTTTTGGGGAAGTTTCAGCGATGATTTTTTCAAAGGCTGAGATGATTTTTTTTGTTACTGTTTCTAATTTTTCCTCTTTATGACTTCTTACTTCACCTTCTAATACTACTTTTGGAGGCACGATATTAGTAGCTATTCCTCCTTGAATAAGACCAATGTTACATGTAGTTTCTTCATCAATTCTACCCCATTCTATTTGAGCAATTGCTTTACTAGCAAGTGAAATAGCATTAATACCTTCTTCAGGATCTACACCAGCATGAGCTTCTTTCCCAAAAACTTCAATCTTAAAACGGTTAGCAGTAGGAGCACGATGAATAATCTCTAAAGGATTTCCTCCATCTAACACTAATCCCCATTTTGCTTTGATTAAAGAATAATCTAAATTTTTGGCTCCAAGTAACCCTATTTCTTCACAGATGGTAAATACAGGTTGTAAAGGATAATGTGAAATTTTATTTTCTTTTAATATTTCTAATACTTCTAAAATAATAGCTATGCCTGATTTATCATCTGCACCAAGGATTGTTTTCCCATTACTTTTTAAAATGTCATTTTCTTCTATTACTTCAATTTCTTCATCAGGCTTTTGGACTGTATCCATATGGGCATTAAGCATAATAATAGGGCCTTCTAAGTCTCCTTCTTTCCATCCAATAAGATTTCCAGTTGTTCCTCCTAAAATTTCACCTGCTTTGTCTTCTTGGCAGATAATATCTAAGGCAGCCAAACGCTCTTTTATATAACTAGCTACCAATCCTTCCTTATAAGAAGGACTACTTAATTTTATTAAATTTAAAAATGTTTGTTTTAGTCTTTCTAGATTAACCATCGATTAAATAGAAATAATTTCTAAATCCTTTGCTGTCTTAATATTTTGGTTCTCTAAATCAGCAATAGCAATAATACGCTCATATTCTTCATAGGTATTTGAGGTAGCAAGAGTAAGACAGCGGTCTTCAAACATAAATGGGATAAGTTTTGTTTGATGTGCTCTAATAATTATTTTACATTTAAATTGCCTTAATGCTCTTTCAAAATAAGTTAAACCATAAATTGGTCTTCCCCATCTTTCACCTAAATAGCTACCCACTCTATCTACAAATTCTCCCCATAGCATCCGATACCAGTGCATCTTTCCAGGTTCTATTTCTTCAATATCCTCTTCTTCTAAATCTGGTGGTAAGGCATGTACAGCCATTATTCCATTAGGTGTTACTGCTACCCAAGGAAGTAAAGAAAAAATTTCTTTAAAAATAATCATTTCTTCTTTAGACAAACTATACCAAAAATCTGCTCCTGAAAATGGAATAAAAGGATAACCTTCATGATTACCTAAAAGTAAAAAGATTTGATTTGGTGCTTCAAGCTTTTTCTTAAGTAAAAGTTCTATATTCTCTCTAGAATATTTACCTCGATCCACATAATCACCTAAAAAAACTAAAGTATATCCAGGTTTTAAATAAAGATTTAAAACAGTTTCTGTGGCTTCTAAATCACCATGAGTATCTCCAACAAATACTACTTTACCTTGTGCAGGCAATTGAATAAGTCTACTTTCTTTTTTAAGAACTTCTTTAATAGCTTCAAAATTTTGCATGGCGTTTATTTAACAGTTTTTTAAAATTAACGCAATAGCTTTAAATTCATTTAGCCATATGTTAGAATCAATCATGTTTATTGAAATCCTTTTATTAATAATTATTTTTCTTTTAGCAATTTTAATTTTTTTATTTTTCAAAAAAACAAAAGATGTAGAATCAGCAGTATCAAATGCATGGATAAAATTAGGTCTAGATGAAAAGGTAGGTATATTAGCTACTTATGCAAAGGATATAAGAGAAAGTTATAAGTCTTTTGAACAATTATTGCGTGTACCAACAGAAAGGGCATCATTTGGTGAATTAAGTCTTGAAACCATACTTTCTGACCAACTTCCTCAAAATATGTTTGGTATTAGACAAAAGATTTTAGATGGAAAGATTCCTGATGCCAATATTAAATCAACAGTAGGTATTATTTGTATAGATGCCAAATTTCCTTTAGATAATTATAAAAAAATGTTAGAAGTAGATGAGCCTAAAGAAAAGGAAAATTTTAAAAAACAATTTTTAAAAGATGTTCAAGGTCATTTAACAAAAATTGCTAAAGATTATGTCTGTCCAGAAAAAGGTTCAGCTAATTTTGCCTTTGCATATATTCCTTCTGAAAGTGTTTATTGGTTTTTAGTAAATGAGGCATTTGAGATACTTAGAGATTATGCTAAAAAAGGTGTGCAGGTGGTTTCACCACTTACTTTTTCACACAAAATTGAATTAATAAAAGCAGGTGTTCATGCTAAGAGGCTTTCAGAAGATGCAGAAAAAATAAAAAACGAATTAATTAAACTGTCAAAGATGTTTAAAGAAATTGATGAAAAATGGCGTGTGTTTTATCAAACTCATTTGAGAAATTTAGGAAATAAAGCAGAAGAATTAGATAAGGTGTATAAAAGACTTAAAGAGGAGTTTGAAAGGATTGAAAGATTTAAATAAATTAAGTCACCTTATTGCTGTTGCTAGAGGTGATATAGCTGCTGATTTATTGATAAAAAATGCAAAGGTAGTTAATGTCTTTAGTGGTGAAATCTATAAAGCTAATGTAGCTATTGCTGAAAATCAGATTGCTGGTATAGGTGATTATCAAAAAGGAAAGTTAATAATAAATGCAAAAGAGCGTTATTTAATTCCAGGTTTAATGGATGCCCATATTCATTTAGAGAGTACCCTTTTAACTCCATCTGCCTTAGCATCAGCCATTATTCCTCATGGTACAACTTCCATTTTTATTGACCCTCATGAGATTGCCAATGTATTAGGATTAAAAGGTATTGAATATATTTTAAAAGCAAGCGAAGATTTACCTTTAAATGTATTTGTTCTTGCTCCTTCTTGTGTTCCAGCTACAGATTTAGAAACAAGTGGGGCTACTCTTAGTCTAAAGGAGATTTCTATTTTGTTAAAACATCCACGGGTAATAGGGCTAGCTGAGATGATGAATTTTCCTGGCGTAATCAATGCCTTTTCAGATGTGCTTGAAAAGATTTTAATTACTAAAAAGGCAAAAAAAATTATTGATGGACATGCACCACTATTAAAAGGGTTATTTCTACAAGCTTATATCAGTGCAGGTATAGATGCTGATCATGAAAGTATTGAAATTTCTGAGGCAAAAGAAAAAATTCGTGCTGGAATGTGGTTGATGCTGCGGGAAGGGAGTGCTGCTAAAAATTTAATGAGTCTTTTACCTGTAATAGATAATTATAGTGTTCATCGATGTATTTTTTGTTGTGATGATAGGGAACCAGAAGATTTAATAAAAGAAGGTCATATTGATTACCTTATTCGTTTAGCTGTAAAAGCTGGCTTAGATCCTATTTGGGCAATAAAAATGGCTACAATTAATTGTGCTCAAAGATTTGGGATAAAACAGCTTGGTGCAATTGCTCCAGGATATCAAGCAGACTTAGTTTTAATAGATAATTTAAAAAATTTTCAAATAGAAATGGTGATAAAAGATGGAAATATTATTTATGAAGAAGGTGTATTGAAAGTCTCTCTTTCTCCTTATCTTGAGCCTGAAATTACAAAAACTATAAATCTAAAAGAAATTAATCCTGATATGTTCAAAATTAAAATAAAAGGGGAAAAAGCAAGAGTTATTGAGATAATTCCAGGTCAAATTTTAACTAAACATTTAATAAAGGAAGTAAAAAAACAAGCTGATGAAGTTTTGGCTGACCCAGAAAGAGATATTGTTAAAGTAGCTGTTATTGAACGTCATCATGCTACAGGAAATATAGGATTAGGATTGATTTCAGGATTAGGTTTAAAAAGTGGTGCTTTAGCATCTTCAGTAGCACATGACAGTCATAATATTATTGTGGTTGGTGTTAATGATAGGGATATGTATATAGCAGTTAAGGCTATTAAAGAGATGCAGGGTGGTTTTGTGGTAGTAGAAAATGGGATGGTAAAAGCGGGACTTTCTTTACCTATTGCTGGTTTGATCTCACCTTTAAATGCAAAGGAAGTAGCTTTTCATATGGAGGTATTAAAAGAAGCAGCTCATAGGCAAGGAGTAACTCAAGAAAATCCCTTTTTAACTTTATCTTTCATTGCCTTACCAGTAATACCAGAGTTACGTTTAACAGATAAAGGCTTAGTAGATGTAAATAAATTTGAATTTGTGCCTTTAGAAGCAGAATGAAAATCGTTATCCAGCGAGTGAAAGAAGCAAAGGTTTTGGTAAATGGAAAAGTTATAGGTAAAATCAATAAAGGTATTTTGATTTTTCTTGGTATTGCCAAAGGTGACACAAAAGAGCAAGCAGAATGGTTGGCTAAAAAAGTTTGTTCTTTACGTATATTCCCTGATGAATCAGGCAAATTTAATCTTTCATTAAAAGATATTAATGGTGAGGTTTTAATTATCTCTCAATTTACTCTTTATGGAAACTGCCATAAAGGTCGTCGTCCCTCTTTTGATAAGGCTGCTTCACCACAAGAGGCTATTTTTCTTTATGAAGCATTTATTGAGATGGTCAAACAAGAAGGGGTCAAAGTTGCCACAGGTCAATTTGGTGCTCTTATGGAGGTTCATCTGATAAATGATGGCCCGGTAACTTTTGTGATAGAGAAGTAACATGCTATTGTCATGCAACTGCCTTAATCACTCTTCTAATCCCTTCTACTACTTCCTCTGGTTTGATATCTTCCAAACATATTCTTTGCTTGCAATTTCTTCTTTTTTCATCTGAACAAGGAGCACAGGAAATTTTTGAAGTAAATGTTATTACCTTTTTTCCCCAAGGTTGCCAAATTTTTGCATCAGTTGGGCCAAAAATAACAAAAGTAGGAATACCTAATGCTGCTGCCAAATGGCTTATTCCACTATCATTACCTAAATAAAAAATTCCCTGCTGCATTATTAAAGCAAGTTCTAAAAGAGACAAATTTTTTAAAATTATTATCTTTTTGTATAAACGGGGATATTGATTTTCTAAGAAAAATAAGATTTCTTCAGCTATTTCTTCATCTGCTGGGCCAACAATAAGGCCTGGCTTTAAAGAAGAAAACTCTGCAATAACTTTTGTAAAATATTGAGGAAGCCAATTTTTGGTTACACTTCCACTGCCAGGATGGATAAAATAATCTGCTTTTGACATTGAAATAGAAGATGAGAAAGATAAAGGAATAAATTGAGATATGCCTTTTATTCCATACTGAGATAATTGATTTTTTTGATAAAGTGCAATATGAATATTATTTTCAGAAGGTATGGTTTGAATAAACCAAGTAGGTGCTTTTTCAAAAATAATATTCCATTGTGGTCTTTTATATCTGGCAAAAAGAATTACTAAGTCGTATATTTTTAAAAAATCAGCACTACCTGCAAAAAAATTTAAAAATAGTCTTCCTTCAATATTAAAAATCTCCTTAATATCAAGCTCTTTTTTAATAAGAGCAATAAGATGAGGCTTTCCTAAAAAATGAATCTCACTTTTTTTAAAGTATTTTCGTATTGAGAGTAAAGCAGGGCGAGAAAGCATTAGGTCACCCAAGGCACCAAGATGAATAATAAGGATTTTTTTAGGTTCCTTAATCACAGTCTGCCAACAGTGGCAATATAAATAGTCATTTCATTTTCGCTATCTATTCCTAAAATTCTATCTATCTCTTCATCAAAAAATGCACCAATGGGACAAGCTCCTAATCCCAAAGCAGTAGCTGCTAAAAGCATATTTTGGCAAATATGACCTGCATCAAGAAATATATATCGAATAGCTCTATTTCTGTATTTAGCCATACAGCGTAAAATTACGGCTGTCCAAATAAAGACAACTGCTGCTTGTCTTACCATCCCTTGCCCTAAGGCAGCATTAGTTAAATCATTTTTAAAATCACCTTTTGCCAATTCTTCTAAACAAAATTCAAGTATATTGAAATGATAGATTCCTTTATCTACATTCTCTACATTTTGAATAGAAAGATAAGTCTCTACTGGATAAAGAGCGCCAGCAGATGGTGCTGCTCGATAACCACTTTTAGAAGTAATGCCTTGAGATGCCCAAAGTAAATGGGCAAGTGTCTTTAAATCCATTGGTTTTTTTGTATAATTGCGTTTGCTACGTCTTTTAGCAATAATTTCCCAAAAATCACAAGGAGGGAAATGGGGTTTAGGTAATATTATTTTCCTAGCATTTGGATAAATTTTATAGGGAGGAGGTGAGGCAATTAAGCCTAAATCGTCAATTAAAGGCCTATCTCTAAAATATTTCGTCTCAAAAAGATAGCGATAACCTATGCCTTTTTGATAAATTTTCATGAAATTACTTTATATTCATATGCTCCTTCAATTTTATAATTATTTTCTAAAAATCTTCTCAAAAATTGTCCACAATTGCTTCCTATTCTATTTTCTTCTAATTCTCCAATACTTACAATAACTTCATATCCTTTTTTTCTTAAATTAAATGCTATTTCATTATTAGAAGTAGGATTTATATAACTTTCAATCATATTTTCTTTTGCTTTAATAGTAGGGTTTATTGGAGTAATTTTTATTAAAAATATCTCTGGGTCAAAATATTTTAATAAAATATCGGCTTCTAATGGCCAACTCTTTGCTAGAGCAAAATTTAATGTAATTTTTCTATCTCCTTTTTTATAAAATTTATTTCCATATGCTGCAATTTCTGAAAAATCCCATTTTTTTATAGGAATAATTTTATCCCTTAATTTGACATCAGTTGTATGTATTGAAAACTGCAATTGAAATCTTCCATTATAGTATCTTTGTTTTATTTTTAATAATTTTTCAAAAAAACTTTCACTTCCTTTTGGTGCTACTGTAGATATGCAAGGCATAAGTCCAGGTGCATCATATTTTATGGGAAGCTCTTTTAATACCTCAAGCACATGATAGTTAAATGATGGCTCCCCCATTCTAGCAAATTGTATCTTAAATTTTTTTACAGGTATCTTTTTTGTTGGAAATCTATTTTTTATCATATAATCAATTTGATTCATAATTTCATCTTTTGAAAGTCTCCCTTTATACCATCCACCTGCATCACACATAAGACATCCTACTGGACAGCCTAAAAGTGTAGATATTATTAAGACCCACTTTTCTTCTCTTTTTAAAGGAGGTTGTATAGATTCTACAAATTCAATAAATTCACCTTTTCTAATTTCAGCTAAATAGACAATAGCAATGTCATCTCTACCTACTTTACCGATGACTTTCATATCTACTCCAATAAATCTTCATTGCTGTATAAATACCATCACCAATGGCTATAGCTGTTTGTCTGTAAATATCATTTTTAACATCCCCTACAAGATATAGCAAACCTTTAGACAAAAGTTCTTCTTCCATTTTTATTAAATTTAATGAATAAAAATCTTTTTGAGGCACCCTTCCAATGGCCACTACAATATAATCTACTTCTATTGATGTAATTTCTCCATTTTTTATAAAATCAATTAAAATTTTTTCTCCTTTTTTATTAATTTTTTTTATAAAAGAATTTTCACAATATTTTATACTTGGGTTATTCATTGCTCTTTCTACAAGTAAAGGCAGGGCTTTTATTCTTTTTCCTCGGTTTAAAATCAATATTTTATTATTTTTAGAAAGACTTAAAGCATAATCAAAAGCAGCATCTCCTGCTCCTATAACTACAATATGTTTATTTTTTATATTTAAAATTGGATAAATTTCATAAAATATTTTATTTTTTAATTCTTCTCTATTTTCTATTATATTCAATGTTTTAGGTTTGGTACCTGAGGCAATTACAGCAATTTCTGAAAAATATTCATTTTTTGAGGTTCTTATCAAAAAATAATTTTCTTTATAATCAAGTAAAATGACCTTTTCAAAAATTACTTTAACATTATAAGCTTTGAGATGTTTTTTAAAAAGCTTAACAAGTTTTAATCCAGAAATACCTTTAGGAAAACCAAGATAATTTTCAACTTTATAAGCATTTTTCAATAATCCACCTAATTCTTTTTGTTCAAATAACAATGGGTCTATTTTATATCTTTTAAGCTGTATAGCTGTAGCTATGCTAGCAGGCCCACCACCTATAATAGCTACTTTAGTTTTCATTTTTTAAAAAATTGATAATTTCTTGTGTAAGTATCGGTATGGCAAATCCATGAGATAGATTTAATAATGTAGCCAAATGAAAATTTCTGTTATAAGTTGCTGTTCCATCTATAACAAAAAATACTTCAAAATTTCTCATAAAAGCAGAGCGTGCTGTTGTTTCACAACATAAATGAGCCATTACACCTGTAATCAGAATCTGTTTTACTCCTTTATTTTTTAAAATTTCTTCTAAATTTGTATTAAAAAAAGCATCATATTGTGTCTTATGAATTATTTCAATTCGATTATCTACTAATTCATCTATTATAATTGATAGAGGATTATCAATTGTTATAAGATCATTCCACCATCTTACCATTTGTCCTGCATCCTTAATTGTATTTAAATGTCTTGTTTGTATTACTGTTAAATTATGATTTAGAAAAAATTCTTGCAATTTTTTAATTTTAGGAATTATTGCTTTACTACTAGGAATGTAAGCATGTGAATTTTCATTTAAAAAAAATTTTTGCATATCTAAAACAAGAAGTGCTATCTGAGTTTTATTTAATTCAAATTTATGTTTTTTCCTGTATGGTTCAACTATTTTTAAAAATTTGCTTGCTTGTAAATCAATATTTTCAAAATTATAATATTCTTCTTTCATACTTCACTATATCATACCATCTTTTTAAGCACAATAATTTTTAGTATTATTTTAAATATGATTGAAATTCATTCCTTATCTTTAGATGAATTTAAACAAAATTTGGAAAATTTAATCAAAATTTATCTTAATGCTTATAAAGATTTAAAGGCATATGCTTATACTCATAGACGTAATGTAAAAAGTTATCTTAAATGGCTTTATAAATCTGATCCAGAATCATTTTTTATTGCTATTTCTGATAAAAAAATAATTGGATTTGTAGCAGGAACCAGGTTTTGGTGGGATAAAACTTATGGTGAAATAGGTGAGGTGCATGAGATTGTTGTGGATAAACCTTATCAAGGCAAAGGAATAGGGAAGATGCTTATGGAGCGAATACTTTTCTTTTTACAAAAATATCATGATACTATTGGTCTTTGGGTAGGTGAAAAAAATCAAAGAGCCATTGCCTTTTATCAACATTTAGGATTTAATATCGTAGGGCAGGTAGGTAGATGGTTAAGAATGATAAAAGAGAAATAAAACAAATATTACTTACTCTTCTTTCTATTCCAAGCCCTACAGGTGAAGAGATGGCTATTTTATCCTGGCTTGAATTTTTTCTTTCTAATTTAAATTTTACTACTATTTGGCAGTCTATAGATGAAAAACGGGCAAATTTATTTGCTTACCGTGGTAAGCCAAATTATCTTATTGCTACTCATGTAGATACTGTACCTGCTTGGGATCATCCTTATGCCTTTTCACCAAAATGTGAGGGAGAGATTATTTGGGGTAGGGGAGCAATTGATACTAAAGGGCAGATAGCAGCTTTACTTATGGCAGTAAAACATAGTGATATTCCTTGTGCTCTTGCTTTTTTTGTAGATGAAGAAAAAAGCGGGATTGGCTCAGAGGAATTTAAACCCATTTTTCCTTTTAAAGGGGCAATAGTGCTTGAGCCTACAAATTTTACTTTAGCTATTTTTGAAGCTGGTAGTATTGAGTTTTCTTTAAAAATAAATGGAAAAGCTGCTCATGGTGCATTACCTAAAAGAGGGAAAAATGCTATTGATATTTTTTTTGAAATTTATCAAAAATTAAAATCATTACCTTTATGGCAAGATTCTCTATTTGAAGGAGCAGGTATAAATATTGGAAAGATTGAAGGAGGAATAGATTGTCAAATTGTTGCTGAGACTTGTAAAGTAGAGATAGATTTGCCTATTTTTCCAGGAAAAACACCTGAAGAGGTGTGGAAAGAGATAGAGACTATTTTAAAACAATATCCAGTAAGTTGGGAGATAAAGTCTTTTGACCCTCCTTGGGAGATTTCTCCAAAAGAAAAAGTTGTAGAATTATTGGCAAAATCTGTAGAAAAAGAGATGCCTGTAAGATTTTCAGGTATGTCTGCTTGGACAGATGCAGCTAGTCTTATTCAAAAAGGTATTCCAACTGTTGTTTTTGGTGCTGGTGACTTAGCTATTGCCCATACAAAAGAAGAAAAAATAGATATTAAAGAAGTTTTAAAGCTTTTTTATATATTAAAAAATTTTCTTAATAAAACTCTTGCTTTAGACGGCGACTAAGTAACTCTTTAAGTCCTTCTTTAGGAGATTTTTCTTCATAAAGAATTGCATAAACTTCTTTAGTTATGGGCATTTCTACCCCTATTTCTTGAGAAAGGATATAAGCTGCCTTTGTGGTATTTACACCCTCTGCTACCATACGCATAGAAGATAGAATCTCAGTTAATTTTTCACCTGTTCCTAAACGTTTACCTAGATTATAATTGCGGCTTAATTTACTAGTACAAGTAAGCACTAAATCTCCCATTCCAGAAAGTCCAGCAAAGGTTTTTTCTTCTGCTCCTAATTTAATTCCTAGACGTGTAATTTCTGCTAAGCCTCTTGTAATTAGAGCTGCTCTAGCATTATGACCTAATCCCAAACCTTCAGAAATACCAGCAGCAATAGCAACAATGTTTTTTAAAGCTCCGCCTAATTCTACTCCTAAGACATCATGATGAGTATAAACACGAAAATAATTAGTTGAAAAAAGACGCTGTGTATAAATAGCTACTTCCTCATTTGCAGAAGCTACAGTAACTGCAGTTGGTAAACCTTGAGACACTTCTTTCGCAAAGCTTGGGCCAGAAAGAACACTATAGCTATAAGATAAATCTGAAAGGATTTCTTTTGTTACTTTAGACATAGTTAATAAACTATCTGTTTCTATACCTTTTGTGGCTGAAATAATATGACAATTAGATATAAGATAAGGTCTTATTTTGCTTAAAATTTCACGATAAACATGAGAAGGCACAGCAATTAAGATATCTTTTTGTCCGGAAATAGCTTCAGCCAATGATTGAGTAGGAAAGATTAAGGAAGGAATTTTTATACCAGGTAAATAAAAAATATTCTCTTTTTTATCAATAAGAACCTGATAAGTTTCTTTACTATGTACCCAAAGTTTTATTTTTATGCCTTTTTTTGCTAAAAGTAATGCTAAGGCAGTACCCCAACTTCCAGCACCAATAATAGCTAAAGAAGACATTTTACTTTTTAAAAGATACTGGGCAGCTTATTGCCTCTTTAGTTCCAAATAAAAAAGCATGTTCAGTCATTAAACAACGATTCATTACTACCTTTATACCTGCTTTTGCCCAAGCCTCAGCTGCTTCCCAATTCTCAATACCAACTTGCATCCAAGCAAGCTTTGGTTTAACTGTTAAGACATCTTCAATATGAAGACTTACTTTATCAGATGCTCGAAAGATATCCACAATATCTATTGGTTGACCAACAGATTTTAAATCAGGATAAACCTTTTCTCCTAATACTTCCTTTGCTTTTGGATGAATGGGAATAATCTTATATCCTGCCCTCTGCAAATAAGCAGCTACTTGATAACTTGGTCTTTGTGGATTATCTTTAAGACCAATAACTGCTATAACTTTTGCCTCACTTAATAAAGGTTTTAATGTTTCTATGTCTGTAATGATATTCTCTCTCCACATAGCTACCTCCTAAAATCAGATTAAACTTATTATAGCAGTCATTTTTTCTCGTCAAGTTAAAAGGTTGAAAAATAATTAATAAGAAATGTTTACTTAATCCATTTATTTAGCCATTATTAAATTCTCCCTATTTTAATGAATCAGTAACTTATGGTGTTATTTTAAGGGCATTTTGGGCAAAAGAAAAAAGAATACCACTTTCTTTATGGTGTCAATTTGAGCAACATTTTATTGGTATAGGACAAGGAATAGAAAGTATTGTAGATGAAGCATTACGTCAAATTGATTCTTTAAGGGAATTATATGAAGCTTTAGGTGAGGATAAAATAAACGAAATTTTAAAAATTGGACAGCCTATCTTTATCCAAAAAAATAGTATCAAATTAATAATGATTGGATTCCTGTTTTAAGCCTACCAGCTTATTTTTTACCTTTTAAAAGTTTTGCTAAGCTTTTGAGAATTAAGGGGTGAATGGTTAGATCCTGCTGGATTTGGTGGTGAGAAAAGAATTGTTAATTTATATGGCTGTTTCTATAAATAATCCCTGTAAAAAACTTTTAGCTGTGTTTTCTCTTCTTTTTTCTAATAACTAAAATACCAAACAGTCCACTACCTAAAAGATAAAGTGTTGAAGGTAAAGGAACAGCGTGTTCTATTAAACCATCCTCTACAATATTCCCTATTACTCCATAAAGTGGAGGACTAATTCTTCCTAACCACCAATATTCTGTTTCTTGTGACCAGCCTACCGTAAATCCTTCCCCATTTCCCCAACCAGAGGTGTAGCCGAAAAAGTATGCTTCTAACAAATATTCATTTGTATCTGGGTCTTTAAATCCTAAGCTAATCAAATAAGCAGAAAACCCACCATTATAATAACCAGTCCCATCACCAAAGAAAAATCCGGTTTCAACATCTAAAAGAATATCTTTATTATATGAAGTAAATGAATTATCAGTTTCTTCGTATATAAAATTACCATAACGTTGTGTATCTCCGATTCTGGCAATAACAAATTTTTCCCCGTCTTCACTGCTATAACCTATTGCAGCTATATCTCCACCTATAGCTATGTATGTTTCGTCAGATTCTGGATCATAAAACCAGGTGCTTATTCCAGTATAAGTATCACCAATTTTCCAATTATTAAAACCAAATTCATAACCAGCATATCCCCCAGAATTAATTCTCAATGAGAAATGATTATCAATACTCACTTCCCCACTAATATCACCACTTACTTTACCAGTAGCACTTCCTTTCTCTATAGTTACATTTACAAACGCTTGCTCACTTCCAGTCTTAAGCTCTACACCTGTTATATAAGTTTTATGAGCTATAGCTAAAAATGGAAATAAAACAATTATTGCCATTAATAAAACTAAAAAATTCTTTTTCATAACCTAAACTCCATTAAATTTAGTTTATTAAAATGAACTTATACTAATATTATGAATATGTCAAGAAAAAATTGTGCCAGAATAAAAAACAATTTTTTTACTTTTTCCTATTAAAGTTTATGCACACTCTTCATCTTTTGTTTTTAGGGCAGAAGATGTATTGGATATTTCTGTCTGATAAGCATTGGCTATAGTTAGATAGTGATTACTATGTAATGTTTTTACCTTTTAGGTAAAAGGTAATTTTTTTCAAAATCGCTTTATTATAGCACACTTACGGGTTTCTTGTATGGCAAATAGTTTTTGGAAAAAATTTGACAAAATAAATACCCTATGATATGTTAAAAAAATGGTAGATGTTTTTACTCAAAATTTTCTATCTATAAAAAATTTTGACATTGACATAATATCTCTCACAGAAAAAACTTTTAAATCATTCTTTCTTAATCATCTCCTGCTAAGGATTGGTATAACCCTTAAATAGAAAGGAGGTTCTCATGCAGATAGATTTTCATTTTTATACTATCTATGCTTTAGCTAGGGCAGCTGGTTTTAAGCCAGAAGATGCCCATATTATTGCCTATTCATCCCAACATACAGATGATGCCAAGTATGAACATGCCCTTGATTTTGAAAATGGTGGAAGGTTTCAGCAGGTGCTTACTGCTCATAAGTTTCTTGATTTAGATGCCTTAACAAAGCCTACCTGCTATAGGATATGGATACCTTTTCATTTTCTTCCTGGAAATTTAGGCAAAGATTTTTATGAGCGCATGCTTGTTAGGGCAAATAGTGTCATTGCTCAAAGGATGATAGAAGATTTTTTAAGTGCTGATTTAAAGCCTTATAGCCTTCATCGTTTGGGCATTATTCTACATGTCTATGCAGATACATGGTCACATCAAAATTTCATGGGCATCATGCATGATATGAATGATGTTAAAAGTATGAAAGTAAAGGGGACAGAGAAAGGATTTTTGAAATCTCTATTAAACAAACTTAAAGAAGAATTCCTTGAATACCATGCCCCAAAGCTTGGTCACGCACAAGCAGGAACCATCCCTGATGAACCATATCGGGAATGGGAATATAAAGACTACAAAGGTTATCATTTTCAAATCTCTAATCAAGAACGTGCTTTGGATGCTGCCCAAAACTGTTATTTAGTGCTATCTAGATTTTTAAAACGATTCCCTCAATTTTTGAGCTCTAAAACAATACCTTGGCAAGAAATTGCAGATAAAATAGCTGAATTGTTTAGTCATGAAGGAGAATTAGAAGACAGGGTTAAGAATTGGCAAGAGGCAATTTCAAAGGGATTAATTGGATTTGAACCAAAAGATAGAGACGTCAATCTTTTTTATGATGATAGAGAGTGGTTTAAGGCCGCAGTTACTGTAAAAAAAGATGAAAAGGAACACTATATAAGAAATAAAGGTTTTGAAAGAAGTAATTGGAAATTTTTTCATGATGCAGCCGCCTTTCATAGGTTTCATATATTACATGAATTGCTTCCAGAATATGGCATAATTTGTGGTTAAAAGGAGAGAAAAATGGCTGTAACCATTAGTGATTTAAGTCTTAAAGAAATTACTTTAGACAGCCTGCCTCGTTTAAAAAGATTAAGGGAACTCCATTTTAATACCAGACCTGAAATTTGTTTAGAACTGCCGAGACTTATGACTTATTATATGAAGTATTTAGATAATAAAGATGATTCACCAGAGCTTCGGGCAGGAAAGATGTATAAATATATTTTGGAAAATAAAAAGCCACTCATTCTTGATGAAAATCTCATTATAGGTACCACTACAACAAAAAAAATTGGTGTAGTCCTTTACCCTGATTTATTGGCTCAAACTATCTGGCCAGAATTAGAGACCATTAGCCGTAGAAAGAAAAATCCATTTGGAATTAGTAGAGAAGAAATAGATGAGCTTAATTTTGAAATCTTTCCCTTTTGGATGAATCGCACTATTCAGGAGGTAGCGAGAAAAGATAATAACAATCCATTTTGTCAAAGATTGATGGAAAGGATTGTCTTCTTTTTAGCTACCAAAGCTTATTGTATCTCTCATACAGTGCCAAATTATAGGATTGTGCTTGAAAGAGGTATTTTGGACATCATAAATGAAGCCAAGGAAAAAGAGCTTTCTTCAGAAGATAAAGAAGGAAAAGATTTTTATAAAGCAGTTCAGTTATCATTAAGTGGTATCCTTTCTTATGCAGAAAATCTAAGCAAATTTGCCAAAGAAATGGCAGAAAAGGAGAAAGACCCTCGTTGGAAAGAAGAGC
>JAJSZS010000022.1 GCA_030262725.1 Candidatus Desulfofervidus auxilii
CCCATAATAATTATGTCTATTAACAAATTTAAACATTCTTTTATCGTCAAATATATACCAGTTAAATTAAGCTATTATTGCTTATCAGAAGATAGAATAGTAACAGTATTAATAAAAAGGGATATAAATTGAAGAAATGATGATATTTTTTAAGTTTTATTTGAAGATAGCCATGATTGGTAGATGGTCGCTTAAAGCTAATCCATTTTTTCCAGGTGTAAATGGATAATTGTTTAAAACACGGCATTCAATTAAATGATCTACTATATAGCCATGAATAAAAATATAGTCGATGCGTTGTTTAGGATTATCTGATTTAAAAGTATTTTCCTTTCCAATACCAGCTCTAGCAAATGCATCAACCAACCCGATCTCCAACCATTTCTTATATGCTTTATGAATGGGTTCATGGTTTAAATCTCCCTGCAATAATATTGGAAGATTTAAATCATTTTTTAAGATCTTCAATACCTCTGAAACCTCACCTTCATGTCTCCTAGAATTAGGATCAGGATATAGATGTAAGCTATATAAGACAACTTTACCCAAATCTGTTTCAATAATACATCTACCTCCATGTCTACTAAACAAATCTCTAGTCCAATAATCTTTATTAAAGGAAAAACCTTTAACATCCAAAACCCTATATTTTGTTAAAAGTACTCCATGATAACACCAAGAACTTGGAAAAACAAAGACATTCATATCAAGCCTACTAGCAATAACATCAACAATGGAACATAAGGGGGCTTCAGAAAAAGTAATAATATCAGGATTATATCTACCCAATGCATCAGCAAACATCTTTCCAATCTCAGAGAAATCCAATCCCTTAAAGGAAGGCCAACCACCCCAACCCCTAACATTATAAGCAATACTAATCATAATTTCACATCCAAAACATATATGATCCCAACATAAATATTTTAACTTCCTTAATTTCAATTATAAGTTAATTGATAAAGCCTTGATACACTACATTAGCATTAAATTATTTTACTTAATTAGGTTCTTTACATTGCTCGAAACGTTTATTCTATAATGACATAAAGGTTCTAAAACATAATGGTAGGATTGTCTCAGTATTCAATAGAGTTATATTTTATGGTGGAGGTGGTGGAATATTTTTCATATTCTTATATTTTATTAGGATAATTATCATTACCATTGTTACTATAGTTATAATTATCGCGAAAACTATACATAATCTATAATTCTCTTCTTCCAGGGACTTACATTTAGACTCTAAAAGATTATATCTATTACTTAAATTGTTATAATCATTTTTTAGACTAGAATATTCAATTTCTAAACTACTGTACCGATCCTTCAGAGAATCATGATTTTTCTTTAAATAAGTATAGTTTAATTGAAGTTCATCATACTGGTTTCTTAATAAATTATACTCGTTTTCTAAACTACTATAATTTTTTGATAGAATGTTAAATTTGTCTGCGAGTATGTTATATTTTGATAGTAGAGAATTGTATTCGTATTCTAGAACAGTATAATTCTCTAATAAGTCATAGTATTTTTCACTTAATTTCTTATAATCCATTTTTATTTTTAAATAGTCTGATAAAAGTTTATCATTGTCCTTTAACGAGTCGATTGAAGAATAACGGACAAAGAGTGTCCAACTTGTAGGGTTAAATTCGTTTGGATAATCTTTAATTTCTGCATAGCCTTCTAAGAGGAGCTTTAAGTTTACATTTAGAAGATGTGTTGAATTATGTTTAATATAGACTAGGCAAACTAATCTATTATATTTATCCATAACATTGATATCATCAACGTCTAGATATACCTGTCTATTATATATCAACGATTTTAAAAAGTCCCTGGCCTCACTATAGCCAGGCTCTCCCTTTTCCGGAGTATTTATATCGGCGAGTCTAATCCTACCCACTGGAAACGCGTCGAAGGTATCTCCATCAACTACTTTATAAACAGTTGCAACTGTATCTACTTCTGCAAACTTTGAGGTAGAGGATGAAGTAGGGGGTTGCGGTTGTGGAGGCGGATTAGATTCTCCACCATTGGAAGATCCCCTTGTAGACAACTGAAATCGCCAATCTGAATCCGAATTCGTATCTTTACCATTAGGATACCTTGCCCAGGTTCTGTCATCATTTTCATTATCACTTTTTACAGGAGTCCTATCAATCTCATTTCCATTAGAGTCTCGTAATATAATTGACTCATCATCATTATCAAGCCACTGGGACCCACGACTATAAACATAATAGCCATGTGCTTTGATCACGGTACCTTGAGGTATATAAACAGTAACAGTTTTCCCATGAGTTGTTGAGAGGGTCCAGCCGCTAATATCAATATCAGTTGATGTAGGATTATAAAGCTCTACCCATTCTTCAACACTTAAGTAATTATCATTTCCTGGAGGATTTAGTTCAAATTCATTTATTACAATATGTCCTGATTCAGACTTCATATTTACATTAAAATAAAAAATAGATGAAAATAGGATCAAAAATATAGTATAGAAACCAGTTTTTCTTATTGCTATTTTGATCACCATTTATATTTCTAAAAAAGTTATATAAAATTTTGTCTTACTCATCAATTTCAATCCTTATGTCATAATTCATACAATTTTCTACTATTTTTTATCGATTCAGAATTGTCTTACTTTGGAGATTTATCAGAAAATTATATATTTTCTGAAATTAATATATTATCTGATAATTTATGACACAAATAATTATATCGAGGGTTGGGAGAAGGGGGGCTATATATATTCCCAAGCATGTTATGCGAATGTTAGATATAAATGAGGGGGATAGAGTTTTAATGAAAGTAGAAGATAGGAGGCTTATTTTAGAGTTTATTCCAAATCCCCTAACCCTAGCTCTTAAGATAAGAAAATGGGCTAAGACCACTGTAGAGGAGTTCGAGAAAGAATCAGAGATGATGCAAAATGAATTATATTAAAATATTGCTTGACTCCACCTATATTCTACCTAGCTTTGGGATAGAAGTAGAGGGATTAGGGGAGGAAGATATTATAAAATTGAAGATAGCTGGAATTGAAGGTAAGGTAAAATTTTATTGTCTCTCTGTAACATGGATAGAAATCATCGGTAAAGTACATAGGATGGTTGAGAAATATAAAGTAGATGTTAAAGACATTATAGATAGTGCCGTGAAATCCCTTTTAGAGTCAGGTTTTTATGAGTGGATAACACCTTCTTCCCAAGCCGTTTTAACAGCATTTAAATTAAGAATGTTGGGACATAGAGATAATATAGATAACCTATTATATGCTTCATCGCTTGAGAATAAAATGATATTCTTAACGATGGATAAAAATCTAGTAGAATTTCTAAAAGAACATGGATATAGTATTGAAAACGTTATGGATCATCAAAAACTATTTAAAAAACTTTATTGATGCAATGTTATTAAGCCTTTACCTATTTCCAATTCTTATAAAAATTTCTAATCGTATAAAATGATTTTTTAGGTGTTCCATTCATTCTCATTATTCCAAAACCAAGGTCTCCGTTCCCAGCGATCTCATTCTCATCCCATTCATGGATAAAACAACCATTCAAATCCGCTTTTCTAATAAATTTAAAATTCATTTCGAAGCATCTCGCCTGTGCTTCCTCATCATACTCAACTTCATGCTTCCTCGGATACCACCAGATAGGTCCTGCCTCAAACGCCCTATTTATTGTTTGAAATCCGATTTCACTTAATACTGCAGGTTTCCCAAAACTCTTCATCTTTAATAACAAATCTAAATAGTTATCTTTTGTCTGAGAATACAGAAACTGGTTACACATCACTATATCCATATCTTCCCAGTCTATGAGATCGAATTCCCAGGAACCTGCAGCATAGGTTATTTTGCCAGAAAAATGTTTTCTTGAAATCTCCACCAGCTCAGCTATAAAATCAATAAAACTATCCATTTTTTCTCTTAACGGTTTATGCACATATCTCTCCATATCAAGACATCTTTCAACATAACTAAATGTCCTATCACTTTCCAAATTTACCTCTAAACTTAACTCATTTCCAATCATTAAAACATCTATTCCAAAATCTTCAGCCCTTTTAGAAAAATCTCTATATATATTGACAAACTTTGACCTTGGAACAACATCATCAACCTTTGGATGAGCCCATACCTGTAATCCCTCATTCATAGCAATTTCAGTAATCTTCCATAATGTTATGCCGGTTCCCTCAAGTCTCACAGCATTTGCATACAATTCATCCCGCATCATTCTAAGTTCGTTCTCTATCCTATTAAAATCCTTTTTAAACCAACCCATAGATGTATGTAAGTACACTATCCCCCTAATTTTCATAATGATTAATCTAAAGGAGGGAACAATATTAACTTTTCCTAAAATAAATGATGTAGTCAGCTATTTAAATAACAATGATTCTTATGAGGATCTTTGCTTAATAAATTCGGTTAAATAGAAATGTCGTTTAAATAGATATGTATGTTTTATTAAAACAAGTTCTTTGGGAGCTATTTTTAGAGGTAGCAAATCTTTCTTCATCAATTTTTCTAGAATTGTAATCTGCTCATAGATAACTATTTTGGCCAGAGGTTTAGCAACCCTCCCTACTTCTCTAAGAGCTCTCCCCGGATCACTAAAATAAGATATAGCTCCCCCTATCAAAACTCTATCAAAAATATTTGGTTTAAATGGTAGATATTCAGCACAACTCTGAATTAATTCAATATTTCTCCATCCATATCTTTTAACCTTATCTAAACATATCTTTAACATTTCCTCAGATATATCAATCCCAACTATAAGACCATCAGTATACTTCCTATAGTAGGGAACATTGGAGCCGGTTCCAATACATACCTCAAGAACATTGTCTCCTTTCTCCATATTCATAGCAGAAACCACTCTATTACGCAACTCTTCTTCACAAAAACCTAAAAGACTGGCAAATCTTCCCTCAACTCTATCATAAAGTGATGCATAAAAATCATAAAAAATCCTCTGCAACCTATTATTAAATCCAAGAAAATTTCTAGCAATCATCCTCGGAATCCCATCACGGATTTCATATATCCTACCACAAGAACCACAAAGAAGCTTTCCCTCAACTATCTTATCACCACAAACCTCTTCAACCTTAAGATGAAGACTTCCATAGCACACTGGACAACAAAGATAGTCCAATAAACCCTTATCCACATATCTCACCGTTACTCAAAACAAATTTAAGACAACTATATATTAATTATCCAAGCACTTCTCATCGCTCATAATACTAAATAAGATTCACATATTTCTAAAATAACTGACTAGTTAGCAGTTTATTTACTTAAGTGAGAATTATCTCAGCCACCTTTATCTCTTTTGGAATGTATAGTTTTACATATCTCCTTCTATTACTTTCGAGGATCCTAAAGTATACTTCTTTGTTGTCCATTAGAACCCTGCCTATTTGTCCCTCCTTCTCAATTATTACATCAGCTGATACTGGCGGCTTCTTTAATATCAGCCTTATTTCATCACGTTTTCGCTTGTACTCATAGCTTATTGACCCATATCTGGTAGGATAATTCTTTACCGAGAAGGTATCCCAATCAGATGGAATTTTCGGTCTAATAAGGATCTTATCTTCTCTGTGAGATATCCCGCATATTAGATCTACAACAAAGAGGTAGTAACTCATATGTATCAGGTTTCCCGGATTACAGGGCCATCCTGGAAGCCTTTCAGTCTTGTCACTATATAGCCATGGAGCGATCCTTTTATGTTTCTCCCTCACCTTTTTATAATCTTCCATATGGGTTTTAAGCACCACTGTCTCAGGAAGAATATATTTTAGGCTCGTAGATTCCGCATACTTTAAGATTTCATTCAAGACTTTCCATGCATCATCAATAGCATCTAGGTTTAGAAGGGCTGCTGCCGTGCCGAGCTGGGCATAGCTCAAACCTATCTTACCTGTTCCTCCTGTTATAGCCCACCGATTCTCTGGTTCTACACATTGATTCTTTACTACTCTCATGGTTTCAGATATTAGATCCATTAGATTATTTTCTTCTATTTCTGGATCTAGAAGAAAGCATCCTGGTGCTGGCATAGAGTATGTGGAGAGACGTGGCTTATCTGCCTTCTCATATATTAAGTCTCTGATATAGCCGAGCTCCCCATAGAGCTTCATGAATCCCTTGAGTTGTCTTTCATAGATTTCCCACGCCTTTCTGCTCATTTCCCTTTCTCCACATTCCTCTAAAGCCCTAGATATTATCTTTAGTCCAGCCACGCATATGCTCTGCGTGTAGGGATTTCCCGCAAGCCTTTCGGATCTACAGTGATCGACTGCCTCTGTCTTGTCGAAGATTAAGCCATTCCAATGAGTAGCATAATTCAGCCATGTTATAGCTTTCTCTACACCCCTCTTAAGGTCTTCATCGAAGATCTCCGGCTTCCTCAGGAGGATCTTGCCTGCTTGGAGTAAATAGAATCCTACGCCGTCATTTGAGATCGAGACGAGCGGATTTGAGAATACCTCCTGTCCATAAAGAGAGTATGAGTCAAAGAGAAATCGATATTTCTCCATGAGATACCCATATGTCTTGATCATCTTGATGCCCAAATCCTTAAATCCGAAGCAGAAGAGGTCGTAGGCATAAATATTTCTGGGCCAAAATCCATGATGATAAATCATCTCCCCTCTGGGATCCTCTTCCGGAATTACATTGAAAATCCTTCTCTGAAGCATTGAACGAATTATCTCCACAAAGACCCCGTTAAAGCGTTGATCCGGAGAAGTAATGACTACAGGAAGTACCAGAATATCAAAGATGGAAAAGTGTAGGAAGTCTCTTCCCCTTACTAAGACTAGGAGGGGGATTATGCCTAAGTGTTTGGGAGTAAATTTAATAGTTAATTGGTATTCACCGTCTTTACGGGGGAGTTTACACTTTAGACTTGTTAGTCCATAAAGACTTATTTCCGCAGAATCCAAGTCTTTTGGCGGACCCTTTATCTTCAGTTTAATCTCGGCTTCATCATCCTTTATCAAATAAGCGCCTGGCTGAGTGATATCGGGCTCTAAAGAAACCGAGACCGAAATCGTTTTTCTTATCTCCTTGACAGATTCGCCGATGCAAATGACATATCCATAGCTCTTACCCTCAACTGAAAATTCAACATTATCTTCATCAACATTTACGTCGACATCCGTATCGAATATTAAGCATGTTTTTTGATCATGTAGTTTAAGAAGGCGATCCCGAATCTCAAATCCTTTAATCAACTCATTAAACTTTAATATCTCCTTAAATCTTTCAGGAAGCCTATGGAATATGCGATACACTATTATGCATGTGCAGTCATGCGGATGAAGATAATAATGCGTCACCGCATTCTTTCTAAGAGTCGAATCCCAACTCTTCATCTGAAATATACCCCTACCATGGCTTCTTATAAGGTCTAAATTTTCAAGTTTCACAGCGTCAAGGTCTAAGAACCAGCCCCTTTGAAGATAGCATTTAATGGTGAGATTCCCATAAACAATCCTATTTAGCGGAGATCCTGTCTCTATACCATCAACCCTATAATGACAGTTTAGTGAGAGATTGCTCACCAATGCCTCAGCGGATACAGTTTTAGGTATACACCCCTCAACAAACCTTTTAATCATTATGAAATCATCCCCGATATTTCTTCATCTTAGATGTAAATCTGAGCCCAGCAAGTTATATAATTTTTGCTTTATTGTGCATATAATTTTTCTTTGTTTTCAGTGATAGTTACTGGGTTTAGATACCAATGTTTATATTTTAACAACTTTTATTGCAAGCCATCCCCACTATACTCATCTCTAAATACTCCTAGGATGTAGAAGTAGTATCTAAATAATGCAAGTATAGCCCTCCCCTAATGCCAAACATACATATCTCTTAGTTTTAAACATCATTCAGCCTAAGCCGAAGGATAAGTTAAGAGCACCCAAACCTGTAAATTACCAACATTTAAGGAAGATATATAGTATTTTGATCATATCAAAACTTAGGAACATTTAGAACAAAATTTTCTAAGAGATATTCGCTTCTCTCTAATTTAAATATTAATGATAATTTAAAAGTGATAAATATTAATATTATTAATCAAAATATCTAAGAAGATTTTTATATGACTTGCTATACCTTAATACCTCTATTTCATGGCTGAGAATATTGCTTTTATAGGTATAAATATTAGTGGGTTTTCCTTATCATCCCTATAATTTCATCGAAATATCATTTAGAAGAAATATTGGTAATTAATAGTAGATCAAACTCTTCTAATATCCCCAAATATTTCACAGTTATAGTAAGTCTATAATACTTGAAACAGCTGCTAAAAGTATAATTCTGATGAAACCAGTTCTTCCTAGAATATATCGAGATATTTAAGAAATGATAGATTAAATAAATCAATTTAAAATAAGCTATATCCTATCTTTACATGAGGAGAAATCTCATAATAATTTTAAACAATAATATAGAATACTAGTTAAGAGTATAGAGTTAAGAGGATAATTTATATTTAACTATTATTATGATTATATTGGGTGTAATTTGTGCCCATAACTTGTTTCGTCCATATTAAGACTAGTGTTGGTAAGGCTTTCGAAGTATTAGAGAATGTAAAGAAAATTGAAGGAGTCGTAGAGGCCTATACAGTCACCGGAGAATACGATATAATTGCAAAAGTTGAGGTTAAAGATCTAAAAGACCTCGGAGACAAAGTCGTCAAAAAGATACATTCAATAGATGGAGTACTATCCACAGTAACATCCATAGCCATAATCTAATAAAATTTTCTTCTTTACCCTATCCATTTATAAGAAAAATAGATAGAGAAGACGTTAAATGGGATTAAATACTTTATCCATCACCCTAATGAGATCAACGAAATCAAAAGAAATCACTATTCAAACTGCTATCATAAGAGCAAGAGATATATAACTTTCGGCAACATTCTCATAGAAATAAAATTAAGAAACAAGGGTAGAATAGCTCTATAGTATGAATCTCACTTTTCTTTAAAATGTTTGTTTCTCTGTAAAGTATCTACTCTACTCCGAATATCAATGCACATCTGGCAAATAGAGTAATATCCCTTTGGATCCGGTTCAATGCCTTTCGACCTCGCCCATTCTACCAATCCCTTCATACCATTCTCAATTATCGCTCTCATCTCAGGAATCTTAAACGGATCATAGTTTTCTATAAGCTCTATAATGTCGGTCTCTGCTGCATTTCCAATATAAAAATCTTTACATACAGTAATCTTCCCATCAGGCTCCACACATATACTTTTCACAGAATCAAGAGGATCGGTATAAGGTATCTCACCACACCTCCCCTCAGGAATCTTTCTCCTCGGAGGTAGAAAATCCCTTAAATTAACCAAAGCCAATCCCTCCGGCTCCAACACATTGCCACTTATATCCTTTACAGGTATATCTTCAAGCTCCTCCAAAATCTTCCTAGTCCTATGATTAAACCAATTATCATCCTCCTCTGAAACAACCCAACAAGGAGCCCATGAAACATTCTCAATACCAGCATTTAAACATGCCTCAGCAGTCCTCCTAACAATATTTAGTGGAATATATTCCTGATGGAAAACATCAACAGAAATAAAAACATTATTAACACCCGATTCCACCAGTCTTCCAGCCATTTTCTCAATCTCTTCAAAACTGTTCGACCAATAACCATTCGTAATCACTTCTCTTATAGGAATCCCTACCTCCATAGCCTTTCTATGAATAGCATACACTATATCTGGAAACAACATAGGCTCCCCACCGAAAGTCATTATCGACTCAGGCCTATACTTCTCCCCAACCCTACCAACAATCTCCAAAGCCAACGACCTATCAATACATGGAGGAAATAAATCCCTCCTACAAATAGAATAACAATGCCTACACCTAGAATTACATAAATATGTAACCGCAAACTCAATCCGATCCACAGTCAAATACCTACCCATAACACCATCATTACCTATAACTACATATATACGTATAAATCTAACCTATAAATAAATCAAGTAAACCCAGCCATGAATAATGGAGAGAAATTAATCGTTACATCCTGAAGGAGGTTTCGATACCAGCTTCATTTAGGTTAAAATCCATACTTATCTATTAAAAGTAAAATAAAATATTATATAAGGAAAAGACTTTAGGTTTCACATATATGGATATTTAACTTATTCATATAATCTCTTGTTAGTGAAAGATCTAAGATCTTTTTCCTATGATTTGTAGCCTATGACTAACTATCCTTATAACTTCATCAGTAAGTTCTTTATCCGTAGAATAACATCTCATTTTTATCTCAAAATGATCTAATATCTCTAAAACCATACTAGATAACTTCACATTCTCTTTCTTAATAAACCATATCTTTTCACCGAATTCACTGGCTAAGTATACTAGTTCTATCAACTCTCCTCCTCTAGTCTCCTCTTTGTGTCTAATTAGTAGAATTGCAAGAGCATACCCTGCAATAGCTCTTAACTTTTCAAGGATAGGCACCCACCCTTCCTATTTATCGGGATTAGTTATATATTCATTGAAACAAAGACTTTTATTACAAAGTTATTCACAGTAATTGTATTGCTTTCCTGTTTGTCGGTAAACTTGCCAATACTTTTTCGGAGGAATTGAGAAATGTATAAACGCTTAATAGAATGGTCTATCGATTATACTTTTAACGTCACAAGGAGGGAGGACTTGATTTTTGGGAATATGTAACCACGAACTACGTTTCCTTTATAACAGATAGAGGTATAGCAGGTAATTATTTTGACATTACCCCCGATTTTTAGATGAGATGGAAGTTGAGAAGGTTATACAAACAGTCAAGAAAAAGAAACCAAAACTAATTTTCAGTTCTACTGTCCTTTTACCTTATTTTAGGAAAGACTATAGAAAAGTAAGAGAATGGAGAATAGGTTGCTATTATTTAGTATTACTTCTTAAACAATAAATTAACACTACTCTTGATAAAGAAATTAAAATAAACTAGTTTATTTTCAACTAGACAACAAATAGCTTAGAAAATACTTTTATTTGAGCCGTTGCTCATAAAAATATTTAGATACCCATGAGGAAGATTCTATCTTTACTTTCGATCGTAGGACTTGTGATGTTTGGTACTTGGATTTTACTTTTCTTTCTCCCTTACGAAAAATTTCAGTTGAAGAGATTCGGCCTGTAATGTTTATGACTAAACCACCAGAGTTAGTCGAGGAAAAAGTGTATACGATAAAATACGTTCGTGGAACATACCTCCGTAAAAAGGAGAGTTGGTACTCCCTACAGGAATTAACTTTCTCTAGTCCAGTACATGCAGAACAGTATTTGAATAACATTACACAAATTTTTAAAAGTATTGTTGAAAGTATAAGAACTATTACCATCGATGGTATAGACGCATACTTGATCTATAGTAGCAGTCTTAATACAACTCATTATGGAATATTTTTGATAAAGGACAATCAAATCTTATACTGTAGTGGAAAAGATGGAAGGGGTTTAAGAAGGGTGTTAAAATGGTTCATAAGAAGCTACTAGAACTTCTTGTAAATTTAGCAATAGCATTTCTTGTGTTGACTGTTAGTATAAGTGAGAGTTGTCATCTTTCTCAAGGAACGTTTTACAACAGATGTTTATCTGGTAGAAACTGTACTTCGGGGATTGATTGTGTTAGTGAGCCTGTAGTTGTGTATGATTGGATGTGGGATCTTGGTGGTTGTGATTTGGGTTGTGCAGCGGGTCAATTATATGATGTATATGATGCTAACTCTGTCCAATGTACGGGTAGTATATATGGAAAAACTTGTCAGTGTTATGTAAAAGAAGCCAAATGGAAAAAGAGTTGTAGTAATGGAGATACTTGTAAATTGAAATGGAACCCTCTTTGCGACGGTGAATTTGAAGGCAAGTGGGATGCAAGCGAAGGAAAATGTGTTAAGTGTAGTGGGAAAAGCAAGTCGAAGCGCATGCATGTGGTTATGAAGATCATAACGTTAAATGCGAATCTGCGTGCGGTGCAGCAAACAAATGCGACGAGAAAGCACCGGAAACTGGATGGTGTGAAGGTTCAGTAGCAAACCTTTGTTATGGTGATTGTAGTTATAGTTCTAGGGATTATAGTAAGGATCTATGTGACGAACCAGGCGTTCTCTGGATAAATGGAGAATGCATAGCGGACACACCGGGCTTTGGTTGTGTGGATTGTAAAATCGAAAAGGGTTGTGTTTACTACGGAGTATGGTGTGATTCAGATTCCAAGTGTGATGAAAAATCTTGTGGTGGAAGTAATTACATATGCGAATGTGACCCTTGCCAAAAACCTGAGCATTGTGAGGATGGCTACTGTTGTCTAGTAAGTGAAGGGAAGTGTAAACCTGCTGGCTACATCACTTCCGATGGAAAATATCTATGTGATCCACCTTACGGGTTCGTCAGTTCAATACAAAAAGATAACTCTTCAACTTTATTCGATTACTTGCTTAATTTCCTACATCGATTTCTATATACTCCTTAGTAATGGTACTCATTTCTAACTTTGGTTTTACAGGCTTTCCCTCATAGGCACTTTTAAAGATTTCTGGATTTACCAGTTTATAGTCTGAAGTTATCCAGCCGTAGAAGCAGATCCATCTTCCTTCTTTGTCTATCCAGATTGCTGGTTCAGCATGCATATGACCACCACTAGGATAAATGGCACGTGTAACTCTGGTTTTTTCACCTACTAATAAGCCGAGTAGTGCAGTATACCGTGGAACTGTTTGCTCAGACATGTTCGGAACTATTCCTCTTCCATTCTCTTTAATACAATCTGCAGATAAGTAAGAGGGATATCCTATTAAGAACACTATCTTATCTCCATACTTCTCCCTTATGTAATCCAAGTTAAGCTTATACTGCTCTGCACACTTTTCCCAGTTTATATCTAAGCCGATAGCCACCCCATAAGCCTCACCTACTATGAAATCGTACTTCTTCATCACGTCTGGGTATCCAGGCATACGTAAGTGTACCACACTTTCTTTATCGTTAAAGTCCATCCAGAAATTGTCTGCGAGCCATTCCTCAGGAGATTTACCAGACTCGTCAGGCGTAACGTTCTTAATAGCGACTTCAAGTTTCTTTTCAGGAGAGGCGTTCCAATAATTTTCGCCAGTTTTTATATCTATGTGGAAGAGTTGTATATGAAGTATATCAATACTTCCATCTGGCTTATCAATCCTTCCAAGCTCTCTCTGCTTCATCAAAAATTCGATATGCGGCTTAAGAACCATGGCATAAACGAATTCTTCACCCTTCACCTTATCAAAGCCCTTACCATAAATAACGATTTCAACTTGCTCTATAGCAGTCCTAAAGTCCTTTGGATACTTCTTTATCAATTCAGGAACAAACTTCGTAAGCAAAGTACCTATGTGTAGTTGCTTGTTACTCAAACCTTCGATTATCTCTGGATTTTCCTGTATAACTTCTAAAAAGCCTTTCAAACCAGCATCGTAGAGCTGTGGTAACAGCTTTTCACCATTATAAGCTACTAGCTTATCTACGTAAGCTATGCTTGCTTCGTTCAACTTTTTAAAGCTGTTAGTCGGGTCAAACATGTTAGTTTTATCGTCAACAGCTTCAGTTACGTTGCTCTTTCCGTCCCTATCCCAATCGCTCGTTGTAATGCTTTCTCCTTTACCAACAACTCTATCAACCAAAGCCTTAAGCTCATAATCCTCCAAATTTAACAACTCGTTAACGAATTCCTTCATCTTCCCTGGGTTCTGCATAGCGTAGTTGAGTAATTGTTCAACTACTAGTTTTGCTGCATTCTCACCATAGCCCAAATCCAAAATTCTTTTTTGCAAAGCAAAAGCTAGTTTTGCTGCGTCAAGCTTTTCAACATCGCTTGCATCAACGCCATCGTTAAACAAACTTTCAACGATTCTAACAAAACCTTCATAGTTTCTGGCATCTTCTGGCAAACTTGCCACGATTTCTATGGCCTGTTGAGCTTCAGTAGTAAGCATCCCATCAGTAGTTTCGTTGACTTTCTTAACTAGCGTCCATGCTCTCTCATCTGGTTTTAAGCCTCTTTCCAAACCGTACCTAAGGATGCCATCGTAAGTGAACGGGCTCCCACCAACTTCCCTTTCAGTTATTTCACCACTATTAACCTTTACCTGCACGAAACCGTCGTTATCAATGTCATTGATCTTTTTAACTTCATCTTCCGTTACTCTATGGTCGGAAGTTACCTCATCCACTAGCTTTAGAATTCTATCCCTAACACCCTCATAATTTTTTAACGTACCATTGATAACTTTTACCAAATCCCTCCCTTGCTGAGTATCATCAACTCTTTTCAAGTATTCGAGTAACGTCCCGTCATTTATCTCGTGCTTACTTGCATAAACGTTCAAGTTCGGTTTGTTTGGATCAGTTCCCCATCCCCTCTCAACAACATCCTTTACACCATCGCCATCTACGTCTCTATTGTTCACATAATTTAAATAAGCTAAATAACCAGCAATACCTCCAACACCAGCTGCAACAGAAGCTATGATTACGTTACGTAACGTGTTTTTGGCACGTGGGTCTGTGTTGCTTATCTCTATTCCAAACTTTCTATTACTAAGTTCCTTATTTTTTACATCAAGCTTAGGCCTGTAAGTAAGGTCTAACGTAGGCATAGCTTTCAATTAAAAATTGATTATCTTTTGTATTTAAAGTTTTGTACTACGAAGTAGTAGTTAAGATTCACCTTCTCTAGAAATTTATTTACTATTATTTAGTAATAAATTTAAATAAACACGCACAATTAAGATTCAGTATGAAAAATTCCGTAGACTTTCACCCGATGTACGAGAGAGACTTATGTCTAGCTCTGTATACGATAAAAACGACTCCATGGCATAAGTTACCCACAGCGAAGGCAAGGTATCTTCACTCTATTCTGAACCTCGATAGACCAGAGTACAAGGCAACTTTAGAGGCGTTAACCGCTTACTTAGCTTACAAAACACTCAGATATTCTAACCCAAACGCCGCAAAACGCTTTGCGATAGAAACCGTAACCTTTCGGCCTTTCCTTTTGCTGGATGATGACGAAATGAAGTGGGTCGTTACTAATTTACCGCCTTACCCATTAGTTCTAAATCGTGTACTAGAGAAGCATGGACTTTACGATGCGTTGTCATCTTACCTTAAGCGCCAAGACATAGAGATCAGTAGAGCAGAGTTAAAGGAGCTTGTAATCGGGAGGAATTGGAGAATAGCTGAGAAAATAAAAGACGAGTATTGTAGGAAGCACCGCAGTTTAGGAAGGATTGCAAGGTACGTTCCAGACCGATTGTGGAGGTATGGGTTGAACCTTCTTATCAACAGAAATATGAGAAAAATTGCCCATAAAGCAAGGGAAAACTTAGAGATTGAAGGAGCCGACTCATGGAGGAGTTACTTAGCGTTCTGGAGAGGATACTTGCCCGTTTTCCTTTTCCAATTGTACCTATACAAATCAAGGCCAGATGATCCGTTGAGCGTTATGTCAGCTTTAATTTCAAGCTACCTGGCCATCTCTACTCCTTTAACCTACATAAGCTACAAACTAAAGGAGCGTGGTGTTGAAAAGGCAAGGCTTTTGAATTACTTAAAAACGTTTATATGGCTCGTTCGATCACCTATTATGGCAATCGAGACTATGATAGAAATGAAAGTTGGGAGTAAATACCTACAGTATCCAGTGGAGGTTCTGGAGAAAAGGGGAAAGTTAGGCTGGGTCTTGGGCGAAGTTATACAACATGGAAGAATACCGCTAGGACCTTATGTGCTTACGTACCTCGACTTACCTGATGGAAGAGGATTCGTGAAAAGAAGAACTTCGGTAGAAGAAATGAAAAATGCTGTACTTCAAGCTCTAGAGGATGCCAAAAGACTAGGAATATTTCCACAGGCCCTGATAGACTTGACAAGAGAAGATGTAGAGCATGGTGTAATACCCGTTAGAAAGTTAACGGATTATACCGTAGGAAAGACTGCTAGAACTGTTTTGGTCACTGAGAAAGAACTGGCAGAGTTGTACTTACCCATTGCTGAAGAGATTATAAAGAATAAAGGGTTGGATGAGTCTCCCAGCGAGGTTGCTGCAACGCTCGTTCTTTCCAACAGGGATAAACTCTTACCCTTCCCCTTCGAGGAAGAGGGTACCTCATTGAGTTTGGAAAGGTATTGGTACAAGATTGAGATCTCAGACACGGTAAGCGGCGATTTGTTGAAAGCGTTAGCAACTAAGGAAGTTCTGGCTCTACTATTCCTTAGAGTCTACGAGCAAGTCGTGAATCGAATTTTTGACCGTTTTACCGGTTCCGAAAGTTAGATCCTAGTCAACGTAGAAAATAAAAGTAGTTTTACTGTGATATATAAAGAAAGCTGGTAACATGGAGTGGCCACTATACTTTAGGGATGAACTCGTAATTGGAAACGTAAAAAGAACGTAGATATCTGTACGCTGTGGATGAAGAAGGATATTGTCAAAAGCTTTTGCCCAGGAGTCTGTACAGCGTTATAGGAAATCTCTATACGACGTATGGATCGAACTATCTCATCAGGAACGTCCTTGCAAATCATAGGATAAGGTACATAATACTTCTTGGGCCAGACCTCACTGGAAGTGGGGAAGCATTGATAAAGTTAATTCAGCATGGAGTTGAGGAAGACGGAAAAATAAAAGGGACGAAGATCTACATAGATAGAAACATATCGTTACGCCTTTTGGAAATTTTCAGAAGGAATGTAAAAGTAGTGGACATGAGAGGTAAAATGTGCATTCTAAAAGTTTAATGTCTCTAAAAGTTTAATTATTTCTTCCAAATCTCCTTTAAACTCCTCGATCCTAGGGGTTACCTTATAGATAGTATTTCTTCCCAAGATGCTTTTAGTGAGTAACTCTGCTTCAATTAATCTTGTTAAGTGAAAATTTATAGCATTGGGATTTACCTTCAACTTTAAAACCTCTTCTATGAATTCAACCAACCTACTCCATGAAACTTCTTTATTGGAATAAAGAATAGCCAATATCAGCAATCTATATGGATTAGCCAATATCTCATACCTTTTACTAATCTTTTCAAGAACATCTCTCAACTCTATATCACTCATTTTCATCCCAAGTAAAAATATACGTACAACTATTTATACTTAATTAATTTAAGTTAACCATGTTAACTTAACCTCACCAAACATCCCCTCTTCTGAGTACTAAACCTCCCATAAAATTTCTAATATTATTGGTGGAAATTCTACAAGTGTAGGTTTCCGCAATATTCTTCACTTATCTTCTCTCCTTTCTCATATCTTTCTACAACGATACTCGTATCAACTACAGTCATCGCAACCTTTCCTTCTCTCTCCTCCTCATTCTCTCAAGATTTTTTAATTCTTCTTTTAGGCTCATTTCAGTAAAATTTGTACCCGGATACATAAGAGCTAAATATATCCTATAAAGATTCATACCTATTTTACCCTTCATAGCCTCAACTAAAAGAAACTTTATTATACGGTAGAGCACTATTTTATGGAATTTCATACATTATAGATAGCCTAAGAATATATAAGATTATTTTTAGGTTTCAACAAATTTCATTAAAATACTAGGTAAGAGAATTAAGCCTATATGGTTGAGCTTGCTGCCAAATTTCCTCCATTGCTTGCTGAAGTATTGAAGGTATTTGATATAAATATATTCCGAGGTCAAAATTTTTCCAAAGACTCCGATATAACAGATTTGCCGAACTCACTATAGCTTTCTCTTCATTACTATACGTTTTTGCATGTAGGCTTATCTCCCTTCTCTTCACATATCTAATCTCTATTTCAATACGATCCTTTAGTTCAGTCAATATTTTAATAGCTTCTCTTATTTTAGATCCTAGATAAAACTAAATTTTATATATTATTATAGGTATCACATACTATTATGAAAAGGCAAAGCAATATCACTTTTATTTTAATAATTGTTGTTTTAATTTGTTTTTCGATAGGAAGTAATGCTTTATCTAAGCCAATTTTTAGCATTTTATCCACTCTAAAGGATGATGAAGGTGATGCTGCTTTCGACTATATAGATATTATTAGTTCTCAAATAGGATTGGATAAGGAAAATAATTTGATACTGACTATTACTGTTAAGGGCTTGATTCCTTCTAAAATAAGCTGTAACTGGTTAATCTATAGATGGAGGTTTGATATAGACTTATCTTCGTCAACAGGCTATTATTTTGCAGGAATGGGAAATGATTATACTCTTGAGGTAGTTTATCGACCTAAATATGGTTGGAGTGGTTGGCTTATAAATGAAGAGACCCATCAACATGAACTTGTTCTTGATGAAAATGCTATATGTATTGAAGAGAACACAATATATGTTGTTTTAAATAATGAATATCTTTACTTTTTAGGTAATAAAACAAAGTGGATTTCAGAAACATTAGTAAATATTGACAATATAGATTATACTGATATAGGTTCTAACACTTGTGGTATTTTTACTATTAATAAACCTAAAATAAGTGTAAAAATAGTATTTCCTACCCCCTTTAATGCCTTAAGTACTTATGAGATAATACATGTAAATGTTTCACTTAATGTAGATAATGTAAAAATATTTTATGCTTTTAAGACAACAGTTGGAAGATTTTTTGAAGTGAAAAAATGGATATATATTGGTGAAACTAAGCCGCAAAATGGTATAGCTAAATTTAAAGTTTCTTTGGAACATATTCCTGAAGGAGCTAGAATTGCATTTAAAGCAGTAGCTTCAATAAATAGGTGGAAAGCTGTAGATATAGTTGGAGTTGGTAATGAGTGGATAATCAAGGGAGTAAAAATAGATTGTGGCCGAATAAAAATTCTTGCTCCAACCTATTTTAAAGAAACTGCTGAAAAATATACGCTGTGCGCTGTGTTAAATGCCATGTATAATATAATGATAGATGCATATGGATATGATCCAAATGATGGGAAAATTCAGTATTTTACGATAGAAAAAGGTGCAAGGGGAGGAGCCTGGTCAGGTAATCCGATTACAATTAGTGAAGATGCTTGGCTTTCTGATCTAACCTATATGTGGATAGTTTATGGCCATGAACTTGGCCACAATTTTCATGGGGCAAGTATAAAGTATTATCAGATATTTGGTGAACCAGGAATCAAAGAACCTTATACAGAAAATATAGCAAGTCTTCTAGGTGTATATGCACTAGATTATATTATCCAGCATCGAGACAGGTTTCCTGAAATCAGTGATTTAGCAATAAATTCAATTAAAAAATGGTTAAAATGGGAATATAGTTGGCCTAAAGAGGAGAAAATTCTCAATAATTATTTATCTAAGGGCAAGAATTATTCTTATATATCAATTGAAGTTGTAGGAGCTATTAATAAATATTTGAAGAATAAATATGGAAGATTAACCTTCATGAAAAGATTCTTTAGACTTTTCTATCCACCTTCAGAACGATATCCTATTAAAATAAGTAGTGAAGAAGAGCAAGCCACAGTATGGGCTGCAATGATAAGTGCAGCGGCTAATGAAGATCTTTCGGACATGTTTAAGTCGAAATGGGGTTATCCAATACAAAGTGATTTATTTAAAAGCTATTATATGTTATTTAAAAATCATCTAGACATGTATTTTAACATGTCTCCCTTTAATATTAACTTGATGCATAGCTTAGAAGGGAATAAAGTTATAATAAAAATGAAATTAGATCCCTATGTTAAAGCTGAAGCATGTCTTGAATTGATTTCTCCAAGTGGAAACAAAAGTATCTTTACTCGTTACGTAGCATATCCTGGAATATTAGAATATTCGCTTAGGCTTAATGAGTATGGATTATGGAAATATAAAGTAAAGATAAGCATAAATGATTTAAACCAGAAAATAGAAAGTGAATGGAACTACATAGATTATCGCGAAAATGTAACAATAAAAATTGCCACCGAACCTGAAGGATTAACAATATTGATTGATGGAAAAACATATAATTTTAGTAATATTTTTGAATGGGAAAAAGGCTCAAAACATATTATCGAGATAATTCCTTACATAAATTACAGCAACACTAGGTATGTTTTTGAAAAATGGAACGATGATTGTAGAGATTATCGAAGAACAATAATGGTTAATGATTCAACAACGCTAATTGCAATATATCATAAAGAATATTTGGTGACAGTGATTTCGAAATATGGTGAAATAAAAGGAAAGGGATGGTATAGGAAGGGAGAAACGGTAGTTATACAAATAACTCCAACTCTAGTAAAAAATGAAGCTGGTGAATTCATTTTTCAGGGATTTGAGATAGTTTCTGGCTCAGCACATATTATTGATGAAAAAACAAAAGATGGTAAAATAATTATAAAAGTGGAAGGCCCTGTAACTCTTAGAGCTCAATGGATGCAAAAACAAAATGTGAATAGTAACTTATTAGGTATCGTGGTGGTTATGTTTATAGTATTAATGATACTGATAATTGTTTATAAAAACTTTATACTTAAATCTAAATTACATAAAATACCAAAAGATAGACATGTAAAATCAGGATAATATACATTTTCTAGTGTATTAATATAGGGGATTTAACATTATGATTAAAAGACTGGTAAGTATGATGTAAGGAAAATCATATATATTTTCATATGTGGATTGACGGTATTATATTTACGTATCTACTTTCAGATATTTTTACATACGTGAGAATCGATAGAGTATTGACGGATATAATGTAGCGCTGCATCCAAGTGGAGAAATACTCTTTGGACAAAATCACCATTAGGAACAAAGAATATGATGGAAAGGATTAGTCAAAAATTCTTCAATGATGCTGACAAAACGATATATGGCTAAAATCTATTATCTAAACAAGTTTCATTAAGAGTTATAAAGATAAACCTGTTAAATATCTTTTAACTTTACCTCTTTTCTCCGCTCTATAGTATTCTATTAATGCTGTTCTAGGATCTTCTGCACATATTATTTTTATTCCAATCCTTTCACTATGACCTCTATCCTCAAACCTAACTATATACTCCACTATAAACATCTTTTTTCTAAAATTTAAATATGAGGCATAAAGCTTCACATCCAATATATTTCCAAGAATCCTTCTAATAAGATTCTCAACAAGTCTAAAAGGCCCAAACCAATCCCTACTAAACAAGTCAACAATATCAAAGAAACTATAAGGCAATTCAATAAACCTATCATCCAAATAAACATATGACACCATAATAAAATGATATACAAAACAGTATTTAAAGATTACAATAAAGATACTCTATATAGTTAACCTATAATGTTTCTAGAAACAAGTACTATACTATGTCCCTATAACCTTCTTTCACAGGCCAAAGTTGCTATTCTTCTCAGGATTGTTAAAAATCCCTTCGAGGAATTCTCAAATTCTTTAGGAAGTCTAACTATGAATAGACTTCCTCCTTTAAAGAGATAGTTTTTCACTAAACTCTGAGAAATATATTTCCTTCAACATTCTATGAAGAATTATATCGCTCTCTATCAAACTAACATTTTAACTCCAGATTTCCTGGAGACAAACGAGACAAATTCAGATAATTCCCGCATTCTCAACAACCCTTGAAACAGTTTTTGGATAAAACTTCAAATAAGCCTTAACTTTACTCTTCTCTAAACTCTTAGAATAGTCTTCAAGCATAGAAATTATCCTCTCCTCAGCCACCCCCCTATATCTAAATATATAGATAAAATCTAGAACAGTCTTTTCGGGATCAGAAAATCTTAAAGAATTCTTACTTACAACTCCAAATCCGAAAAGCTTATTCTTCAACTTAATAAACTTAACTTTTTCACCCCCAATAACTATTTCCTTCGGTCTAAATATTTTATTATTCAATACAAATATAGTTCCAAAAAATTCATGAGATAAACCGTTTAAAAGCAAAGCTGTATATAAACCAAAATACCAGTTTATCTTAAGCCTATCCATCCCAAGAAAAATCAACCTATAAACATCCATAGATTTCTCAAACTTAAACTCATCATAAGTCTTAACATAATATAAACCCCTAAGAATCCTAACCAAATAACCATAAGTTATCATATAATTTATCGTATTCCTAGGATTAGCCTTAAACTTTTTACAAACATCCTCAACCTCACCTCTAGTAACCACCGAACCTCCAAACCTTGAAAGCAGATATTTAATTAACATACCATCACAATCTAGATATATAACTAGTCTATAAAAAATTTTTGATTGTTATATAAATAACTATAAAAGAATCCACTTTTCAATCCTCAACAGACCCTCTCAACCTTCAACCAAATACCTATTCCAAGTCTTCACAGAAATAATTTTCCCTAAATTCCCATCAAAAGATATGGAAGGGTAAAGAATAACTAAATGTCTCTGCAAGATGCATCATATATCTATTTGGAGAAAGCATAAACACTATTGGGCATATCTCTGATCTTCCAAAACTTTGTGTCTAAGAAACACTGATACTTCAGAGATTGGTAAAACTATACTATATTATTTTATATTCTTCTACGAGTTTTTCAATAATATTTTTCTGTTTTCTATCTATGAACCAACCTATACCACTCCGTTCACTGGGATGAAATAGGAAAACTATCTTGGCTGTCCAACCTCCAATTTGAATACTAGTTATATTTCCCAAAATCTGTAGCCAAAGCCTCTCTCTCCAATCCTTTACACGAAGGGTGGGATGCAGAGAATCTTCATAGTTCCTTAAAATCCAAGAACTAGCCATACCTCCAACACATATGATTAGAGACGGCTTTAATACCTCTATCTCTCTTCTCAAATATTTATCGGCACAAGCATTCACATTAAATTTCCTCCTCTTCCTTCTAAAATTTCCAGGACATTTAA
>JAJSZS010000023.1 GCA_030262725.1 Candidatus Desulfofervidus auxilii
GGTGTTCTTTCTTAATTTTTTCTCATTTCTTTATTAAAAATATCCTTCTCCAAAATTCAATCGCGGATTTTGGGATATATGTTAGTCTATTATTCCTAATTCCTTTTCACTAAAAATTTCAGCACTAAAGATGTAAATTTCTGCCCCCGAACGCCAACATCCAGGTGGTAATCCAGCTTTGAGGCAGGTATGGTCAAGAAATGTATCTCTGTCCCAACCATGTTCTGTTGCTACTTGAGGTAAAAGGACTCCACGATTAAATCCCTTTATTAAGTAAATTCCATGTACACCTACTTTTATCTGATTTACATCTGTAATCCTCTCTAAAGGAGAAAGAACTGATATTTCAATTTCAATATTTTTCATCTCTTCTAAGCTTACTGGAGGAAAACGAGGATCACGAAATGCTGCTTCAATCGCCATTTCCTGAACAGTGAGATAAAGGGGTTTTTCTCCTATAAGAGAACCAATACAACCTCTTAATTGACCATTTTTGTGTAGTGTAACAAAGGCTCCACAATATTTTGTAAGTTCGGATTCATCAACTCGCACTTGAGGTAATTCTCGATTTTGAAGTGTAGCCATAATGGTATCCCGAGCAAGGGATAATAAAAATTTTTTTTGTTCTTTATTAAGAGACATTTTAACTTTCCCCCAATTCTTTTTCTCTTACTTTAAAAATAACTTGTTTTTGCAATGCTTCTAGTTTAGGACCTAATTCTACTGGAAATGTTTCAGGATTAACTAAACGTTTATAAGTGTCATCCAGCATAGAGAATTCTAATTGAAATCTTTCTCTGATTTCATTTAATGAAGGTGATGATTGCAATCTTTTTCCTTTTTTCATAACTGGTTTTAACAAAGGTTCTCCTTCAAGCTCCTCATCTCTTAAAGCAATAATGTCTTTTTTAAGAGAATTTCCATCTGTTATTCTAAAAACCTGTTTTTCACCTACTAAAGTCCTTTTTCCTGTACTTAATTTTAGTACTGGACGTCCATCATAATTAACAAGCTTATAAGCAATGTCTGCATAAGGGGCATCAGCTGAAACACCCATTTTTGTACCTACACCAAATGCATCTATCTCTGCTCCTTCCTCAATAACTTTAGCAATTTTATATTCATCAAAACCACCACTGGCAAAGATAGAAATATCATTAAGTCCTGCTTCTTTAAAAATTGCCTTTACTTCTTTACTTAAAGATGCCATATCACCGCTATCAAGTCTCACACCTTTTAATTTTTTCCCTCTATTTAACATTTCTTTTCCTACAATAGCTGCTTTGTGTGCACCAATAATAGTATCATAGGTATCAATTAAAAAAACTGTATCTTCAGGAAACATTTCTGCAAATGCTCTAAATGCATCTATTTCTCTTTCAAAGCTTGTGACAAAGGAATGCGCCATGGTACCAAAAACAGGAATGTTGTATAGTTTTCCAGCTAATACATTGCTTGTTCCTATAAAACCTGCAATATAACTTACCCTTGCTACTTTAAGACCTGCATCTATTCCTTGAGTGCGCCTTAAAGAAAAATCCACTAATTTTTTTCCTTTAGCTGCATGAACACACCTAGCTGCTTTAGTAGCAATTGTTACCTGAAGATTTATAGCATTCATTACAAAGGTTTCTACTAACTGTGCTTCAATGATAGGGGCAGTTATTTCTAAAATAGGTTCATCTTTAAAGAATAATCTACCTTCAGGAATGGCAAAAACATCTCCTGTGAAACGAAGAGTACTTAAATAATGTAAAAAATCTTTTGAAAAGAAAGAAAGGCTATCAAGATAGTCTAAATCTTCTTGATCGAAATGAAAAGATTCTAAAAATTCTAAAACATCTTCGAGTCCTGCACTAACAAAATAGCCTCGATTTGGTGGATATTCTCGGATAAAAAGACTAAAAGTTGCCGGTGCAAACATTTTTTTCTGATAATAACAAGCAGCCATAGTAAATTCATAAAAATCTGTTATAAGGGCAAGATTATTTGGTCTCATTCCTCTCCCTCAAAGATTAACGCATTCTAGCTTAATTTTTCAAAACAGGCAAGAAATTAAGATTAGTGAGAATTAAGAGGATTAAAATTTAAGTATTTCATCTTCTTTTTTCTTTAATGCTTCTTCTACTTTTTTGATAAATTCATCAGTAATTTTTTGTACTTCTTCTTGTCCACGATGAAATTCGTCTTCGCTAATTTCTTTATTTTTTTTCATTTTTTTCAGTGTTTCATTAGCATCTCGGCGAATTTGTCTAATGGCTACTTTTGCTTCTTCTCCAATTTTATGTACTACTTTCACTAATTCTTTCCGCCTTTCCTCAGTTAGTGGGGGAATAGAAATACGGATAATTTTACCATCATTTGTAGGAGTTAATCCTAAATCTGATTTAAGGATAGCTTTTTCAATAGCTCCTAAAGATGAAGGATCCCAGGGTTGTATAGTGATAAGACGGCTTTCTGGTACAGAAATAGAGGCAAGCTGATTAAGAGGGGTTGGAGTACCATAATAGTCTACTTTTATTTCTTCTACTAATGCTACCGAAGCCCTACCTGTACGTATTTTCCCTAAATCATGCTCTAATACTTGTAATGTTTTTTTCATTCGAGTCCTTGCATCTTTATATACTTCATCTAACATAATTATCCCTCCTCAACAGACTTTAGTGCCAACTGGTTCACCAAAAATTGCCTTTTTAATGTTGCCAGGGATATTAATATTAAAGATAATAATAGGTAATTTATTTTCCATGCAAAGGGAAACAGCTGTTGCATCCATTACTTGAAGTTTTTTCTCTAACATTTCCATATAAGAAAGTTCATCATATTTTTTAGCATCAGCATATTGAAGAGGATCTTTTTCATAAACACCATCTACTTTAGTTGCTTTTAAAATTACTTCAGCCTTGATTTCGGCTGCACGAAGTGCAGCTGCTGTATCTGTAGTGAAATAAGGATTACCAGTACCAGCGCTAAAGATTACTATACGTCCTTTTTCCAAATGTCTAATAGCACGACGACGAATATAGGGCTCAGCCACTGCTCGCATAGGAATAGCAGTCATAACTCTTACTTCCATACCTTCTTTTTCTAAGGCTACTTGAAGGGCAAGGGCATTGATAACTGTTGCCAACATACCCATATAATCACCAGTAGCTTGGTCTATACCTAAGGCTTTTGCTTGGCGTCCTCGAAATATATTACCGCCACCTATCACAATTGCAGATTGAACACCAATTTTTACTATTTCAGCAATTTCTTTAGCTAAAAATTTTAAGACATCTGGACTTATACCAAAGGATTGTTCTCCTAAAAGTGCTTCACCACTAATTTTAAGCACTACCCTTTGATACTTGAGTTTCATCTGCCAATTTTTCTCCTAATTGAAACCGAACAAAACGGCGAATTACTATTTTTTCACCTGTTTTTGCTACCAATTCATTTAATAAATCTTTGACTTTTAAAGAATCATCACGAATGTAGGGCTGTTCTAATAAACAAGCTTCTTCAAAAAATTTTTCTAATTTACCTTCTACAATCCTTTCTATTACTTTTTCTGGCTTACCTGAGGCAATTGCTTGTTGACGGTAAATCTCTCTTTCTCTTTCAATTATCTCTGAAGATAAGTCTTCTTTACTTACAACTAAAGGATTAGTAGCAGCAATTTGCATAGCAATCTCTTTAACAAATTTCTGAAAGTCTTCTGTCCTAGCAACAAAGTCCGTTTCACAATTAACTTCTACTAATACGCCAATTTTACCACCTGCATGAATATAGGCATGAACAAGACCTTCTAATGCTGTCCTACCTGCCCTTTTTTGAGCCTTAGCCATTCCCTTTTTTCGCAACCATTCAATTGCTTTCTCCATATCCCCTTGCGACGCCTCTAATGCATGCTTGCAATCCATAATCCCCGCACCAGTCCTTTCCCTTAATTCCTTTATTTGAGCCATACTTACTGGCATTTTTCCCTCCTATTCTCCTAGAGATTGTTCTGATGCCATTTCTTCAGAAGCAACTGATTCTGCTGGTATCTCTTCAGCTGCTTCCTCGGCTAATGTAGCCATCTCTTTCTCATACCTTTCTTTCCCTTCAATACATGCATCAGCAATACGAGAAGTAATTAAACGAATAGCCCGAATGGCATCATCATTACCTGGTATGACATAATCTATTTCATCAGGATCACAATTTGTATCTACAATAGCAACAATGGGAATACCAAGTTTTCTTGCTTCATGAACAGCAATCTTTTCTTTGTGAGGATCAACAATATAAAGAACACCGGGCAATTCTTCCATATCTTTTATACCTTCAAGGTTTTTTCTCAATTTTTCAATTCGACGCTGAATCTGTAATGCCTCTTTTTTAGTAAAGTTTTGAATAGTGCCATCTTCAACCATACTTTCCAATTTCTTTAATTTTTCAATGCTTTTCTTAATAGTCTGAAAATTGGTTAAAGTGCCACCTAACCAACGATTACTTACATAGAACATACCACACCGTTTAGCTTCTTCTTCTATTGCTTCTTTTGCTTGACGTTTTGTCCCAACAAATAAAACTTTCTTCCCTTGAGCTACTTGTTCAACAATAAAGTCATAGGCAATTTTAAAGAGTTGGACTGTTTTTTGTAAATCAATGATATAAATGCCATTACGTGCTCCAAAGATATAAGGTTTCATCTTTGGATTCCAACGCCTTGTTTGGTGACCAAAATGTACACCAGCTTCTAATAATTCTTTCATCGTCACATAGGCCATAAAACCTCCTCCTTAATTTTTAAAAATAATGCAGGAGAGACATATCACATTGTATCCTATTTTGCAAGGTATTATGTCCGATAATAAGCGTTTAATTTTACATATTCTGGTGTCAAATCACAAGCATACCAAGTGATTGTTTTATTACCTCTGTGAAAATAAATTTTAATATTTATCTCTTTTTGAGTAAGATATTTTTTAGCTTCATCTTCTTTTCCTTGCCCTATCCCAGATTTTACTAGACATAAATTACCAAAATAAATATCAATCTTTTTAGGATCAAATTTTATACCAGACCGACCAATAGCAGCCATAATACGACCCCAATTTGGGTCACCTCCATAAATGGCAGTTTTTACTAAAAGAGAGTTAGCTAAAGTTGAAGCTATTTTTTCAGCTGCTTTTATAGATGGTGCTCCATGAATTTCAATAGTAATAAATTTAGATGCCCCTTCTCCATCCTTAACAATCATCTTAGCCAATTCAGATGCTACTTCAAAAAGACATTCTTCAAAAATGGGATGCACTTTTTCTAAAATATGATTTTTTGCATAACCATTAGCTAAAATTAAAGCAGTATCATTTGTACTAGTATCTCCATCTACTGAAATGCGATTAAATGTTTGAGATACAATTTTTTTAAAAATAACAGATAGTGGCTTATGGGCAATAGCTATATCTGTAAGAAAAAAGGCAAGCATTGTTGCCATATTGGGCATGATCATGCCTGCCCCTTTAGCAAAACCTAAAAGGGAAAAAACAGTATCGTTAATTTTTCCTTTTTTAAATACTATTTTTGGAAATGTATCAGTAGTCATAATTGCCTTAGCAGCCTCCTCCCATCCAACAGGTTTTAAGGAGGAAAGAAGTTTTTTAATACCATTGCGGATATCTCCCATAGGTAATGGTTCACCAATTATTCCAGTTGAGCAAATAAGTGTGTATTTTTCAGGAATTTTTAATCCTTTAGCCACAAGGGCAGTCATCTCTTTAGCATCTTTTTCTCCCTGTCTTCCTGTACAAGCATTGGCATTACCACTATTAATAATAATAGCCTGAGCCAGACCTGATTTTACCCTTTTTTTAGTCAATTTAACTGGTGCTGCCTTTACTTGATTGCAAGTAAATGTACCAGCAACTGTTGCTGGTTTTTCACTATAAATAAGCACCATATTGACAGCAGATTTAGTAGTACTTACTAAGAAACCAGGAATATTTATTTTTTTATTATACATTTCTTCCACAACAATGCTTGTATTTCTTTCCACTTCCACAGGGACAAGGCTCATTACGCCCAATTTTTCTAGTTTTACGTCTTACTGGTGTCCTCTTTGTCTCTTCACCATGACTTAAACGCATATCCTTTGGAGTTTCAGGACGTAAATCTGCAATTTCTTCTTCTCTTCTGATTTCTACTCTAAAAAGATGGGCAATAGTTTGTTCTTTAATTCTTTCAATCATTTCATGAAACATCATAAATCCTTCACGCTTATATTCTTGAAGAGGATCCTTTTGTCCATAACCTCTCAACCCAATACCTTCTCTTAAATAGTCCATAGAAATGAGGTGTTCTCGCCAAAGGGTATCTACTACTTGTAATACAATATATCTTTCTAAAAAACGCATATTTTCAGAACCAAAAAGCTTTTCTTTTTCAAAATAGGCATTTTTAGCCATTTCAGTAATATAAGAATATAATGCCTCTTGAGAAGAAGGATAGGGATTAAATTTTTCTAAAGATAAATTAAATGTTTGTTCTACTTGCTTTTTTAAACCTTCATAATCCCATTCTTCTGGATGGATGTTTTTAGGACAGTATGTTTCTATCAATCTTTCAGCAACATCTTCTATCATGCCTAAAATAGTTTCTTTAAGATTGCCTGCCATAGCTTCTCGCCGTTGACGATAAATGATTTCCCTTTGTTCATTAAGAACATCATCATATTCAAGAAGCTGCTTTCTGATTTCAAAGTTATGAGCTTCTACCCTTTTTTGAGCATTTTCAATAGCCTTTGAGACCCATTTATGCTCAATAGGCTCATCTTCATTCATACCAAAACGATCCATTAATGATGAAAGACGTTCTCCACCAAAAAGACGCAACAAGTCATCTTCTAAAGAAAGATAAAATCTGGAGGAACCGGGATCTCCTTGTCTTCCTGCCCTACCTCGAAGCTGATTATCTATCCGGCGACTTTCATGCCTTTCTGTACCAATAATGTGTAATCCACCTAGTTCTGCTACACCTTCTCCTAACACAATGTCTGTACCTCGACCAGCCATATTAGTAGCAATAGTTACTCTGCCTTTTTGACCTGCTAAAGCAACAATTTCAGCTTCTTTTGCATGATGCTTAGCATTTAAAACGGCATGAGGAATACCTTCTTTTTTCAGCATTTCACTTAATCTTTCTGATTTTTCAATAGAAACAGTACCTACCAAAACAGGTCTTCCTTGTTTATAAAGTTCTTTAATCTCTCTTACAACAGCCTTAAACTTTGCCCTTTCTGTCTTATAAATTACATCTGGATAATCAATGCGAATCATCTCTTTATGTGTAGGAATAACTACTACATCAAGATTATAAATCTCTTTAAATTCAGCAGCCTCAGTTTCAGCAGTACCTGTCATACCAGCTAATTTTTCATACATCCTAAAGTAATTTTGAAAGGTAATGGTAGCTAGTGTTTGATATTCACTTTGAACCTCAACCCCTTCTTTTGCCTCTAAGGCTTGATGCAAACCTTCGCTATAACGTCTTCCTGGCATAAGGCGTCCAGTAAATTCATCTACAATAATTACCTTTCCATCCTTAACAATATAATCTCTATCCTTTTTAAAAAGATGATGTGCTCTTAAACATTGATAAATAACATGAAGTACTTCTATATAACGAGGATCATAAAGATTTTCTATTTTTAAAAGTTTTTCCATTTTGGCTACCCCAGCCTCAGTTAGGGCAGCTGTTTTTGTTTTTTCATCTAGTGTAAAATCTATATCCTTTTTTAAATGAGGAATAAGACGATTTATTTGATAAAATAAGGCAGTACTGCGTTCAGCAGGGCCTGAAATAATAAGAGGAGTACGAGCCTCATCAATCAAAATACTGTCTACTTCATCTACAATTGCATAATAATGACCTCTTTGGACTACTTCAGAAATATCAAATTTCATATTATCTCTTAAGTAATCAAAACCAAATTCATTGTTTGTTCCATAAGTAATATCTGCATCATATGCCTTTTTTCGTTCTATATCATCCATATCATGCAAAATAACCCCAACTTCTAAACCCAAAAATCTATAAATACCACCCATCCATTCACTATCCCTTTTAGCCAGATAATCATTTACAGTAACAATATGTACTCCTTTACCAAGTAATGCATTTAAATAAGCAGGCATAGTAGCAGCTAGTGTTTTTCCTTCGCCTGTTTTCATCTCTGCAATCTTTCCTTCATGTAAAACAATGCCACCAATAACTTGAACATCAAAAGGACGCTGACCCAATACCCTTACTGCTGCTTCACGCACTACTGCAAATGCCTCTGGTAAGAGATCATCTAAAGTGGCACCTCTTTCTAATTTTTCTTTAAATTCTTTTGTTTTTTCCTTTAATTGAGCATCACTTAATTTTCTTATATTTGGTTCTAATTGATTAATTCTGTCTACAATAGCAGAAAGACGATTAAGCTCTCTTTCATTTTTTGTACCAACAATTTTAGTCAAAAGTTTAAAAAGCATAATACATTCCTCCAACTACTTCAAATTGAGCTAACTTAATATAGCGCTCTAACAAATTATATTCAAGTAAGATTATCCTTTAATAGAAAATCTATTTTTTCTTTTAGTTGTTGAAATGTGAAAGGCTTAGATAAAAAGGCATCTGCTCCAGCAGATAGAAAGATTTGAATTTCTCCATATCCACTTATACCTAAAATGGGTAAGAAAGGACTATCTTTTTTTATTTTTTGTATTAGCCATAGACCATCTTTGCCAGGTAGATTTCCGTCAGTTATAATAAGATTATACTGATTTTTATTAAAGAGCTTTAAAGCCATTTCAGCACTAAATGCAATATCCACAAAATAACCTAACATATAAAGAAATTGTGAAATAACCTCAGCTACATCTTTATCATCTTCTACTAACAATATCCTTAACATAAGGATTTATTACTACTTTTAGTTGAAAACGTCAAGAATTCAACAATTGGTTTATAGACTGCTTCTCAAAATAAGGTTATGAATAAACGAAATGAAACGAATTATTTCTAATATAGAAATAGGGGAAAAAATAAGATTTTTTCGGAAACAAAAGGGGCTTACACTGATGCAATTGGCAGAAAAGATAGGAGTATCTTTTCAACAGATACAAAAATATGAAAAAGGATATGATCGCATCTGTGTAGAAAGATTACAACAAATTGCTCAAGCTATAGGAATTCCTATTTCTTATTTTTTTACAAATTTTAATGAAGTTTATTATGTCCAAGAGAAAGCATCTAGTTATGATTTAATTCCAAAAGAATTACAGGAAATCCTACCATTAACAAAAGAAGAAATTATTGCCATTAAAAATTTGAGGAGTTTGAATAAAAAAATCAAAAAAAATTTTCTTGAAATCTTAGATTCTCTTTCAAAAAAAACAAAATAAATCTTCAGATTGAAAAAACAAAGCTTTAATGTTAGAAATAAACAAAATGAAGTGTCCATTTTGTGGAGCGTTGGAAAATAAAGTAGTAGATTCAAGATTAAGTCGAGATAATACAGCCATTAGAAGAAGAAGAGAATGTTTAAAATGTGGTCGTAGGTTTACTACATATGAATATATAGAAGAAACTCAATTAATGGTTATTAAAAAAGATGGAAGGCGTGAACCTTTTAGTCCTCAAAAGGTACTTGAAGGAATAAAAAAGGCTTGTCAAAAGCGCCCTATTAGTATTGAGCAGATGGAAGAATTTGTAAGAGAATTAGAGCAAAGTTATCAAGAGATGGGATTAAGAGAAGTACCTACTTCTGATATTGGTGAGAAAGTAATGGCAAAATTACATGAATGGGATAAGGTCGCTTATGTAAGATTTGCTTCTGTTTACCGAGATTTTAAAGATGTCCATGAATTTATGCGAGAATTAGAAGAAATTTTAGCCCATAAAAAAGAAAAGAATGGATAAATTTTTTTATATACGTCGCACTATAAAACTGGCAAAAAGGGCATTAGGACGTACTTCACCCAATCCATTGGTAGGTGCAGTTATTGTAAAAAATGGACGCATTATAGGTGAAGGTTATCATAAAAAAGCAGGTTTACCTCATGCAGAGATAGAAGCTATTAAAGCAGCAGGAAGAAAAGCAAAAGGGGCTGATTTATATGTTACTCTTGAGCCCTGCAATCATTATGGACGAACACCACCTTGCACAGAGGCTATTTTAAAGGCTGGTATAAAACGAGTATTTGTTGGAATGAGAGACCCAAATCCGCATGTAAAAGGTGGTGGAGTAGAATATTTAAGAAGTAAAGGAGTAGAAGTAGAAACAGGCATTTTAGAAGAAGAGTGTCGTCGCTTAAATGAAGTATTCATTAAATATGTTACTACTGGATTTCCTTTTGTTAGTTTAAAGTTAGCAGCTACACTGGATGGTAAAATTGCTTTAGCTAATAAAACTACATGGATTACTAATGAAAATTCAAGAATTTTTGTTCACCGTTTACGGGATATACATGATGCTATTTTAGTAGGAATTAACACTATTCTTAAAGACAATCCTTCATTAACTACAAGATTACCAAAAAGAAAAGGAAAAGACCCCATAAGGATTATTTTAGATACAAATTTACGTATCCCTTTAGAAGCAAAGGTACTTCATTTAGATTCTCCAGCAAAAACAGTTATTGTTACTTCTTTTAATGCACCTTCAGAAAAGATAAAAAAATTAAAAGCATTGGGAACAGAAGTTTGGCAAGTAGATTTAGAAAATGGAAAATTATCATTAAAAGAGGTTTTAAAACTTTTAGGAAATAAACAAATTACTTCTGTTTTGATAGAAGGTGGAGCAAAAGTAGCAGCCAGTTTTTTACAACAAAAATTAGTAGATAAAATTTATTTTTTTTATGCCCCAAAGATTTTTGGAGCAGAAAATCTATCCATGATTGCAGAATTAGGTATTGATTCTGCAGATAAAGCTATTTTATTAAAAGAAGTGTCTTTAAGAAGATTTGATAATGATATTTTAATAATTGGTTATCCTCAATACAGATGAAAAAAACTCCTTTATTCGAAATTCATCAAAGATTAAAAGCAAAAATGGAACCATTTGCTGGATGGTTAATGCCCATTCAATATGAAAGTATAATTTCTGAGCATCATTGGACAAGAAATTACTGTTCACTCTTTGATACTTGCCATATGGGAGAATTTATTATTTATGGTCATCTTAAGGAAAATAATTTAAATAAAGTTATAACTGCTGATTTGGAAAGTATGGAAATAGGAAAATGTTCTTATGGCTTTATGTTAAATGAAAAAGGCGGAATTATTGATGATCTCATTGTATATAAATTAGCTGAAGATAAATGGATGTTAGTAGTAAATGCTGAACCTTTGAATAAAGATGAAATACATTTAAAAAATTATATTAAAACAGAGATAGAAAATATTTCTTTTAAAACAGCTAAACTTGATTTACAAGGGCCTCTTTCAAGAGAAATTTTAAAAAATATAGTTGGTCAAGATATTGATAAGTTAAAGTATTATCATTTTGATTATTTTCCTATTTTAGGTGAAAATGTTTTAATTAGCCGTACAGGTTATACAGGAGAACTTGGTTATGAGTTGTATATAAATAGTGATAAAGCAGTAGACTTGTGGCATCTATTACTTTCAAACAAGAGAGTAAAACCTGCTGGTTTAGGAGCAAGGGATACATTAAGATTAGAAATGGGTTATCCACTTTATGGACAAGACATAACCGAAAAAACTACACCATTAGAAGCAGATTTAGAAAGATTTGTAAATTTTGAAAAGGAGTTTATTGGGAAAACAGCTCTTTTAAGACAAAAAGAAATAGGAATAAAGAAAAAACTTGTGTGTCTTATAGCAAGTTCACGTCGTGCGCCAAGGCACGGTTATAAAATATATTTAAATAATAAAGAAATTGGCTTTATTACCAGTGGTACATTCTCACCAAGTCTTGCTTGCGGAATAGGTATGGGTTATGTGGAAATAGATTATTGTGAATTAGGTATGAAAGTTTTTATTAAAGAAGATAAGATAGAAATAGAGGCTACTATTACCAAAAGACCATTTTATAAAGAAGGTTCATTAAGGAGATAAATGGAGGTAAAAATGCATATTCCTGAAGGATTATTTTATACTAAGGAACATGAATGGATAAAAATAGAAAATAATTTAGGAGAAATTGGCATTACTGATTATGCTCAAAATGCATTAGGTGATGTTACATTTGTAGAATTACCTAAAATAGGAGATAAAATTAAACAATTTGAACCTTTTGCTTCTATTGAATCAGTGAAGGCAGTTTCTGACGTATATGCTCCTATGTCAGGAAAAGTAATAAAAATAAATGAAAAACTTTCTACATCTCCTGAATTAATCAATAAATCTCCATATGAAGAAGGTTGGCTAATAGTAATAGAAATTGCTGATAAGAAGGAAAAAGAAAACCTTATGTCTGCTAAAGATTATAAAAAATATTTAGAGGAAATTGTATGAGTTACATACCTCATACTCAAGAAGAAGTTGAAGAGATGCTTAAAATCATTGGTGTTTCTTCTATAGAAGAATTGTTTGTTGATATTGGTGAAGAACTTAGACCTAAATCATTTAATCTGCCAGAAGGTAAGTCTGAATTTGAAGTAAAAGAAGATATTAAAAAAATTTCACAAAAAAATAATTATTCTCTTATTTATTTTTTAGGTGGTGGTGTATATGACCATTATATTCCAGCAATAGTAGATGCCCTTTCTTCTCGTAGTGAATTTTACACTGCTTATACTCCATATCAGCCAGAATGTTCGCAAGGTATATTACAAACAATGTATGAATATCAAACAGCCATTTGTATCTTAACTGACATGGATATAGCTAATGCTTCCCTTTATGATGGTGGCACTGCTTTATGTGAAGCAGTAATGATGGCTTTAAGGATTACAGAGAGGAAAAAAATTATTATAGATGGAGGAATAAATCCTATCTATCAAAAAATGCTCTTTACCTATACAGCAAATCTTCCTCTTGAAATTATTAAACTTCCTCCTAACATTGGACAAGCAGACAGAGATAAAATTTACAAACATTTAGATGAAAAAACAGCTGCTATCATTTTACAAAACCCAAATTTTTTTGGCACAATTGATGATCATACAGATATTATAGAAAAGGCACATAGTTTTGGAGCATTAGTGATAGAATCTGTTTATCCAATTTCTCTAGGACTTATAAAAACACCTGGGGCAATGGGTGCAGATATTGTTGTTGGTGAAGGACAGAGTTTAGGTATACCTTTAGCTTTTGGCGGGCCTTATTTGGGCTTTCTTGCCTGTAAAGAAAAATTTGTTCGCAAGATGCCTGGAAGGATTGTAGGTGCAACAGTTGATAAAGAGGGGAAAAGAGGTTTTGTATTAACACTTCAAACAAGAGAGCAACATATTAGACGTCAAAAGGCTACTTCTAATATTTGTACTAATGCAGCTCTTTGTGCCTTAAGGGCAATAATTTATCTTTCTATTTTAGGCAAAGAAGGATTTATTGAATTGGCAAAATTAAATTACTATAAAAGCGAGTTTACTAAAAAGAAATTAAAAGAAATTGGTATAGAAATAATAAATTCACCAACATTTAATGAATTTGTTGTTTATTTAAAAAAAGATGCAAATGAAATAGCAAAAATTATGATAGATAAAGGCTTTGTTGCCGGTCTTCCTCTAGGCAATTTTTATAAAGGGATGGAAAATTATCTTTTAATTGCTGTAACAGAAAAAAGGAAAAAAGAGGAAATATTGAATTTTGTAGAGACATTAAAGGATGCAATTAATCTTTGAAAAAAGCAAAAAAGGGAGAAAAGGGATAAAGCTTCCTGATTTGGATGTAGCTCAAGAAGAAATATCTGAAAAATATAAAAGAGAAAAAGCACCAAATTTGCCTGAAGTTTCGGAATTGGATGTAATAAGACATTTTACTAAACTTTCACAGCTCAATTTTTCCATAGATACCCATTTTTACCCTTTGGGTTCATGCACAATGAAATATAATCCAAAATTTGCTGAACAAATTGCAAACCTTGAAGGATTTTTAAATCTTCATCCTTTTCTTCCTTATATTTTAGAGGATACAGTACAAGGTGCATTAGAAATAATTTATAAAACAGAAAGACTTCTGTGCGAAATTACAGGTATGGATGCATTTACAATGACACCTTTGGCAGGTGCCCATGGTGAATTAACAGGATTATTGTTAATTTCTGCATTTCATAAACATTATGGTAAAAAGAAAAAATATATAATTGTGCCTGATTCTTCTCATGGTACAAACCCTGCCTCAGCAGCAGTTTGTGGCTATGATGTGATTGTCATTCCAACTGATAAAGATGGTTGTATGGATTTAAATATATACAGAGAAAAGCTTAATGAAGAAGTAGCTGCTATAATGCTAACCTGCCCTAACACATTAGGTCTTTTTAATCCACATATTAAAGAGATTGCAGATTTAGCACATAAAGCTGGTGCTTTAATGTATTATGATGGAGCAAATTTAAATGCAATTATGGGGAAAATGAGACCAGGAGATATTGGCTTTGATATTGTACATTTAAATTTACATAAAACATTTGCCACACCACATGGTGGTGGTGGGCCAGGCGCAGGACCAGTAGGAGTAAAAAAAGAATTGGTTAAGTTTTTACCAATTCCTAGGATAATTAAAAAAGAAAATGAAAGTTTTACTTTAAAATTTGATTGTCCTGATTCTATTGGCTATATTTCGCCTTTTTATGGAAATTTTATTGTTATTTTAAAGGCATATGCATATATATTGCTTTTAGGAAAGTCTGGGCTTATGGCTGTAAGTGAGCATGCGGTTTTAAATGCTAATTATATTCGTGTACGTCTTAAAGATTATTATGACTTACCATATGATAGGATTTGTATGCATGAATGTGTTTTTTCTGCTAAAAAACAAGCAAAAAATGGTGTTCGTGCTATAGATATTGCCAAATATTTAATTGATAAGGGATTTCATCCCCCAACAGTCTATTTCCCTACTATTGTTAAAGAGGCATTGATGATTGAGCCAACAGAAACAGAGTCTAAAGAAACATTGGATAGATTTATTGAAACAATGATTGAAATTGCTAAGTTGGCAGAAAAAAAACCACAAATTTTAAAGAATGCCCCATTAACTACGCCAGTAAAAAGGCTTGATGAAGTAAAAGCTGCAAGAGACTTAGATTTAAGATGGAAGCCTTAAGGGATTTAATAATAGTAACATGCGATGCTGCATTTAAAGACAATATAAAAGAAGAAAAATTGGAAAATCCTGAAAAGGATAATAATTGGATATTAGAACCGTTTCAGATTGGTGAACCTCCATTTTACATAGAACATGTTAGGAGAGGAATAGTCCATATTGCCAACAATCCTAATGCATTATTAGTGCTATCAGGAGGACAGATAAAACAGGGAAAATGGAGTGGAGCAAAAACTTATTTAAGTATTGCTAAATATTACAAGTTTTGGATTCCTGATGAGTTTGAAATAAAACGTAAGTTAAGAACAGATGTTCAAAATAGAACAGTCACTGAAGATTATGCAAGGGATTCATTTGAAAATTTACTTTTTAGCATCTGTCGTTTTCAACAAGTGACTGGATATTATCCTTATCGCATTGTTGTTGTCAGTTGGACATTTAAAGAAAGAAGATTTGATTTGCATCGAGCAGCTATTCGTTTTCCATTTTATAGATTCTGTTTTGATGGTTTTAATGTTCCAATAGATTTACCATCAGCATGGAGACGAGAAGCTAAGATTATTCGTGAATTTCGCACAGATCAATATGGTTATGATCCAAATTCAGCGATAGGAAAAAGAAGAAAAGAAAAAAATCCATTTGAAAAAGAGCATCCTTATAAAAATTGTCCAGGATTAGAAGCATTTTTTAAATTCATTGAAGACCCTAGGAATAAACGAAAAATTTTTCCTGCAAAACTTCCTTGGGAAGGTTAAGGATTGCCATAAATAAAAATCTTGTAAAAGATTTTTTTTTCTCCTATAATGGTGATAAGATTTTGTCAAATGAAAAAAGGAGGTTGCATATGAGAGTGACATTATCTGTTATTAAAGCAGATATTGGTGGATGGGTGGGACATTCAAGTTCACATCCAAAAGTTTTGGAAAAGGCTAAGGAATTATTATCTAAAGCAAAGGAGAAAGAAACTATTATTGACTATCATGTAACAAATTGCGGTGATGATTTAGAGCTTATAATGACACATGATAAAGGTGTGGAAAGTGATGAAATCCATGGTTTAGCATGGGATGTGTTTGTTAAATGTACTGAATTGGCTAAAGAATTAAAACTTTATGGCGCTGGTCAGGACCTACTTTCAGATGCCTTTGCAGGTACTATACGTGGTATGGGGCCAGGAGTTGCTGAAATGGAGTTTGAAGAAAGAAAGAGTGAAGCCATCATTATTTTTATGGCAGATAAAACATCTCCAGGTGCATGGAATCTTCCCCTTTTTAAAATATTTGCAGATCCATTTAATACTGCAGGCTTAGTTATAGATCCCTCTATGCATGATGGATTTATATTTCAAGTTTTGGATGTTATCGAAGATAGAATATACACATTATCTTGCCCAGAAGATATGTATGATCTTTTAGCTTTAATTGGTGCCACTGGAAGGTATGTAATTCAAAGTGTTTATAAAAAAGGCACAAATGATATTGTAGCTGTTGCTTCTACACAGAAATTAGGGCTTATGGCTGGAAGATATGTGGGTAAAGATGATCCTGTAATGATTGTTAGATCTCAAAGTGGATTTCCTGCTATAGGAGAGATTTTAGAACCATTTTCGTTTCCTCATCTTGTTGAAGGCTGGATGAGAGGTTCCCATAATGGCCCACTTATGCCAGTAACATTTAATCAGGCAAATCCTTCAAGATTTGATGGCCCTCCACGAGTTATAGCTGCAGGATTTCAACTCTGCAATGGAAAATTAATAGGCCCAAGGGATATGTTTGATGATCCAAGTTTTGATGAGGCAAGAAGAAAAGCTAATGAAATTGCCAATTATATAAGAAGCCATGGGCCATTTCAACCTCATCGCCTTTCTTTAGATGATATGGAATATACAACATTGCCAAAAGTTATGGAGATTATAGCTAAAGAACTTAAATTTGAGATCCCTAAAGAGCTTAGTTTAGAAAAGGAAATTAAGGAAAAATATCCATTTTTACGTGATGTAAGAGTTGTGGTGCCTGATGGCAAAAGTTTTGATAGAGTACTTAAGGTTATCGCAAAGGAAGGGGCAAGATATTTTGAAGGGATAGCTAGAGATGGAGCAAAGATTGGTCTAGGTTGTGGGAGGACACTTTCTAACTTAATTGTTAATTTACAGCCACAAAGGTTTTCTAAACTTAAGATTTATCCCTTGTCCATTACTCCTATGGTAAAAGTGGCAGGATTATCATCTAATGTCTTAGTAGAACAGATGGTATCAAAATATCCAGATGCAGAAGCATTCAATCTCCCATCTGTACCTGCATCAAGTAGGGAAGAATATGAAAAGGAATATTTAAAGATCCCTGAGGTAAAAAAGATTTACGAAGAGAGCCAAAATGTTGATATATTTTTGGTAGGAATTGGCTCAATTGAGCTTGAAACTCCTGGATTTGCACAATTGGCTTATCTGAATAAAGGAATAACACCTGAAGAATTAAAGAAAAAAGGAGTAGTAGCAGAAATAAATATGGCTCCTATATATGAAAATGGAGAACCTCTGTTAGAAGTTGGAGAAGATGAATTGAAAGAGCTTGCAAAGAGGGTAATAGGCATAACTCTATCTCAACTTAGAGAAATGGCAAAAAGGGATGATAAATGGGTGATAGCTGTAGCTGGTGGTGAGGAAAAGATTCAGGCAATAAAGGCGGCTTTAAAAGGTAAATATTTTAATGTGCTTATAACAGACTCCTTTGTTGCTCGTGAGTTAGTAAAATGAAAAGATTGCTTTTGTGTTTTTTATTTATAGCGAGCATTTGTTATGCCGAGATTAAGTGTCAGTTACCTCCTTTACCAAAAAATCCTACAGCAGAAGAATTAATGAAAGTATGGTTTGACTTAAAATATAAAAGGTTTGCTCGTGATTATAACCTCTCTGGAGAGATAATTATGATAGATAAGGCTGGTTTCCAAAGAAAGAAAAAATATATAAGAAAAAGAATATTATTTCATGGAAAGAAGGGGCTTGATTACAAAGATTTGGTAGTTATTACCTATCCTGAGTACACAAAGGGGCTTGCTGTATTAACATGGGCCTATATTGACCCTAAAAAACAACATGATATATGGATTTGGCTTCCCTCTTTGAAAAAGATAAGAAAAGTTTCTCAAGCAGAAGAAGATGATTCGTTTATGGGCAGTGAATTTACAGTTGAGGAGGTTTCTACTCGCCGCTTTGGTTATGAGAATTATAAATTGATAGGTAAAGCAAAATTTCCTGGATATAAAAGTATATATACGAATAAAACTTATTATGAAGGACTCCCATGCTATAAGATTGAAGCCATACCTAAAAGAAAAAACTGGTATTATACAAAAAGAATCATCTGGTTGGATAAAGATACAGGTTTTGCCATCTTTGACCAATACTATGATGTCAAAGATAGAATTTATAAGATACTTTTTCGGCACTTTAAGATATTTAAGGATGGTTGTCTATCAGATGATCTATGGGAGGTGAAAAATTTACGTACTGGTCATTCAGATGTAGTAATCTTTAAAGAAATTAGTTTTAATAAAGGGATTAGTGAAAAACTTTTTACTGAAAAGACATTGGAAAGGACTCCATGGTAAAAATAAAAAGATTTTGGGGTCTTTTTTTGATTTTTTTAATCCTTTCGCACATAGCAAACGCAAGTGATAAACCCATATTTTCTTTTGGCTGCAGAGTAGGTGCTTCATTTCCACATAATCCTAAGGTTGAAGAAGGGCCGTATTTTGAAATCCCTATGGCAGTAAGAATCTTTCATGATTTATGGTTTGAAACAAGGGTTTTATTTTTAACTTCCCCTGACATTGATACAGGAGAATATCAAATAGGACACATAGAAATTTGGGCAGCGGAGTTTTCTCTGCTTTATCAATTTCAATTTAAAAAGATTTTTGGAGAAAACTTTTTTATCTCTCCTTGTATAGGCACAGGTTATTACTCACCTAAAATGGATGTAAGTAAGTGGTGGCAATATTTAAAATATCCTGTTGTTATTGAGCCTGATTCTGAAGCAGGTTTTCACTGTGGTATAGACTTTGAGTATTTTATCAATAAACATACAGCAATTAGTTTTTATCCAAGATTTTTATATCTAGTTGTAGATTATGAGGCACATGGAGCTGAAAAGGTTTTAAAAGGAAAGGCTAAATTTACAGGAGGACTTTTATCAATGGGTATTAAATTTTATTTTTAAGGAGTCAACTATAAGCAATGAGTTGGATTAAAGAGCATCCTTTTAGTAAGCAAAGCATAGATAACTCTAA
>JAJSZS010000024.1 GCA_030262725.1 Candidatus Desulfofervidus auxilii
GACTAACCTTAAACTAAACTTGTTCACATCAGGCTAACTTAGTCTATAACTTTGTTATACCGTATTTTTTGCTTATACTTTATATGTATTTTATTATTAATTTATTTATATTTTATATGCTATTTACTTGACATTATCCTATTTTTAGGCTATAATTATACTGTATCAATTAAGATACAAAAACAATCGTAAGGAGCTTTTAAATGAGCCAAATTGACACAACAAAAAGCGCTATCTCTTCTCTTAGATATGCCCTAACATTACTTATGTCTATTCTATTTGTAAGTGTGGGTTTTCTTGTAAAGGACTACAGAGACAATCACATTGATGCTATGACAATCTTTGCCTTAATCCTTGTAGCTACTGCTACAGTATCGGCTATTTTCGTTCAGAAAGCAATCAACAAAAAATCAAAGGAGCTTAAGGATATGTAATCAATTTGCTCTAAGGTGTTATAATGACACCTTAGAGCCTTACAAATATGAAAGGAGCCCAATATGCTTAAGACACTATTACTTATAGCCCTAGTCGCTATTGTCGCTGTTGGTATGTATTCTATTTATAGGAATACCAAAACGCTAGAAAAACTTTAAAAACCCCCCAGCACCTCGCCCCTGTTGAGGTGCTAATCCCCCAAAATACTTTATATATATTTTATAATTAAATTATTTATATTTTATAGGTAATTTACTTGACATTATCCAATAAACTTGCTATAATATACTTACAAACAATCAAAGGACACAACATGAAAAAATTCATTAATGACCAACTCGACTTAATCGCACCGGCAGGCATAGAACTAAAAGTAGGTGATACAGTCCAATGGACTAACGAATATGGTGTGACATGGACTAACAAGATAATTGGTTTCAACACTACAAGAGAATATAATCAAGAATATAAAAAGTTTGTTCACCTTGACACGGAAAGCTATTGGTTTCCTCATGGTGCAGATACACTAACAAAAATAAGTAAGGTGGCATAGACATACAAACACTACACGCATAGTAACTATTGCTGGGATAAATTCAAAAAAAACACAAAGGACAAAAAAATGAAAACCTACACCAAAGAACAACTTTTCAGAGAAATCTACTTAAACGAAGATGCAAAGTTTACCTCTACCAAATGGGAAGAGGATAACTTCATCATGCAAAAAGACGGACAAATCATAGACCATGAGGGAAACCCTTTTAACCTAATGACTGCCGAAGATGAAGAGTGGATAGTTTGGGTTGAGCCAAAGCGAACACAGAACCCCCATACAATCACTAAAGAAGAGGCTTTAAAGGCTCTTTATAGTGGTGAGAGAGTCAAAGCCTTAGAGTGGGATAATAAATCCTTAGAACTCAAGGACGGGCAAATCTTACTTAATGATAAAGCACCCTTTAACATTATGACTGCCAAAGAAAAAGATTGGGTAATCATTAAAGAGTGCAAAGACACTCAAAATGAGTCACAACAGATAGCAGAACTTAAAGCAATGCTTGAAGAGGTACTCGCTAAAAATTCCACCAAAGAAGCAAAGCATACAGACGGTAGAAGTACAGAAGAACAAGCTAAGACAACTGAACTAATAAAAGAAGTTTACGGTGTATCAACACCTAAAGAAGTACAGGAGCAGTTTAGAGAGAAGCTTGAAAATGCACACAGTACCTTAGATGTAGAAAAAGCCGTGTGTGAGTATATCCCTTACTGCTGGATGGGTAACAGAACGCTAGGCACGACAAGCGTTTACTATTCAAATATGCGTAAGGTTATCAAAGGGCTTAAGAATGAAGAACACAGAGAAATAGGGCTTAATCTCTTTGTAGCACCTCAAAGCGTGTACGAAACAGTACAGGCAAAGATTACTGATAATAAAAAAGAAGAGATACGGAATAAAAATACTTTTGAAAAAAAGTATATTGAAGACCTTATGAAAAAAATCAAAGATAAGATTTTATCTGATGATTTTTCAGACCACCCACGCCAAACAGACGAAGAGAGAGAAAAGGCATATTGGGCGTATGCGTATTTAACAATCGTTACAGGGAGAAGACAATCGGAGATCCTAAAGACTCTTAAAATCAAAAAGAAAAATAATGTATGGCAATACTGCGGTATCATTAAAGATCGCGAAGAAGACAAATGTATAGATGCCTATTCACTTGATGAAGACTATGAGTTTTTAAGTGATTTGGTTGATTATATTCAATCACATTTAGAGTCTGACAAATTTACAAAAAGAGAAATGAACAGTAAGTTTAATAACTCTTTTAACAATGCTCTTAAGCGTATTACAGGTACTTCTTTTAAGGCTAGTGATTATCGTGATATTTACGCTGAATTACTTTGGCTTAAAGAAAAAGATAAAAAAGGCAGTCAAATAGATAAAAGAGATTTTAAAGCTAAAGTATTAGGACATAAATACGATGGTAAACTATCTGCTACAGAACATTATGACAGTTGGGAAGCTATTTAAGGTGCAATAGGTGAACTATACAAAAAAGTAAGGACGCAATAATGCAGATAATAGAAACAATAAAAGGTTATGACATCACGGCTGGATATGATGAGCCTTTAGGTCATGTATTCTTAGTGATTGAAAAAAATGAAGATTTAATATATTCAAATCTTAACCTAGATAATCCTTTTGAGATAAAAGACTTTAGTTACTTTGTAGATGTAGCAAAGTATTATGATTTGGATATATCCCACATGAAAGAACAGATACATAATGCAAGAGATACCAATACTAATGATGATGAATAATTAAAGATACTTAAGGATATAAAATGATTGAAGAAGAAAAAGCACTAGAAAAGAGATATGAAACTATCACAGTCCTTGGAAGCATTGTAGTTTTCCTTATTACCCTTGTATTAATTCAAGATTACAAATATATAGTTGGTGATATAGATTGGACTACTTTTGAAATTATATCTTTTAATGTTGTTGTATTTTTGGTTAGTTTTTTTACATTACATTCTGCCTTGTTTTTGTATAGAAAAGAAAAAGATAAAATAACACATAATAATTTTTTACAATCAGAAAAGATACAACAACTTGAAGAAGAGATATACAATCTAAAGCATAAAGAACTTATACTTTATATGATAGCTGAAATGTTACACAATAAAGAGGATAGAGAGGGTACATACACCAATGATGAAGTAAGTACAATGCTCTCTAAGGCAAGAGTATTTACCCCTTATTATGGTGCAGAACATGCAGACATAAATCACATGGAACAGTTTATAAATTATCTATCTAATGATGCTTGGATAAAAATATTTAAAAAGCCTGCAAGTGAAACAGATTTTAAAGTAAAAGAATGGTTTGAAAAGGAGAATAAAAAATGATAGATACAATTTACTTTTTAGCAATGCTTATATTTTTTATTCTCCTCTTTAAATCTGCAAAGCATTTAATGGATAATAAAAAAGAAGTACCAGCACCCCAACCAATAAAACAAAACACTACTCATCATCACCTTAAAACCTCTCCAGCACCCAAACAAAAAAAACGAACGTACACCTCTTACGCTAACAAAGTTAAAAAGGGTAAAGAGTATGAGGAGATTATCGCAAAGCTTTTTAGTTGCAGGGGTTATACTCTTTTTGAGAACGGAAAAAACAAAGGTAAAAAAGACGGTGGGATTGACTTAGTGGCGAGTAAAGCCAATGAAACAATACTCATACAATGTAAAAATTGGAAGAGTACCTCTAAGTATAAAATACGCCATGATGAGATAAAAAAACTACGTGCAGAGGGTAGAGATTTTTTAGAAGAGCATAAGGAGTATGTAGCTGCTAACATGAAGCTGCTTTTTGTACTAGCTGAGGATTGCGTACACCCATCTGCAAAGCACCACTTAGAAGACATTAAGAACAAAGGTAAAAAGGTAGATATAGAGATAATACCTATCTTTAATGCAGAAAAAGAGATTAAAGAGTCACTAGATATTGTTATTGAGGATAGAAAAAAGTGTCCTAAATGTAATCAAGGTTATTTAGTACCACGTACCCTAAAGAATAAGAAGTATCAAGGTAAGTATAAACAAGAAAATTTCTTAGGGTGTAGTAGATTTCCTAAGTGTAAATATTCAGAAGATATAGTTTAAAAGCTTGACACATTTTTAACATTAAAATAAAATCACGCTTGAAATGTTCCTATGCCTTATCCTAAAGGCTTGATGTAGGTCAATCCCTCCCTTATATTGTAAATACCCTCCTTTTACAAGCAGTCGTAAGACTGCATAGCCATAGAGCATCACTTCGTGTATTGCTCCGAAAAAACTCCAAACTAAAATAAAGCCAATTAGCCAGCGATAGCGTTATAGCAAAACGCTTGTGAATTACTCGTAAAAGTTCCATGAGCCACAGAGTGGTCCTGGTACTTTTAGTCCATACGTGGACGGCGTGTTATTCATCTGCTTTTGTGAACTTCAAACGGAAACCATTAAGCGTGCCTCGTAAGAGGTGCTACAAGGCTTCGGGTTTGGCGAATTTGTGAAAATAGATTAGTGTAAAACTTAAAAATAATTTGGCTGACACTATTACAAACTTGGTGAAGATGGTATGAAGCGATTAGCGTAATACGGTCTTCTTTGTAATAGGGTCAGGTCAATTATTTTTAAGTTAATGAAGTAGGGCTTAAAATATTTAATAAACGGAGTGCTTAAATATTTTAAGTCGTGCTGAATGGTTAGGCTATTCTATTTGAACAAATGGGTAAGCTTAGTTGGATTACCCTTTAGGGCGTGTACCGTGTACCGTCACGTAGTGATTGAGAACGACCCTTTAGGGTAAGCCCAAAAAAAATAAACATAATAAAATATACATAAAAAATTAATATTTAATACATATTTTAAGCATAAGTTAATATAAATCATGTAACACTATAGAATACAAAACAATCTAAAAGGACACAACATGATTATAAACTTCTCACACCAAAAAGGCGGAACAGGAAAAAGCACAATAGCGTATCATCTAGCTAAAGCATTTGAAGACAAAGGTTTTAAAACCACTATCTATGACCTAGACATACAGGACACATGTATAGAGTATAACAATCTAAGAGATATTCCAAAATCAAACATCTTGAATATTACAGAAGATGAAAAACTCATAGAAGTAATAGACCAAGCAAAAGAAGATGAGATATACATCATAGATAGTGGTGGATTTGACAGTAGCTTAACAAGATTAGCGATAATGGGTGCAGATATAAACATCACACCAATAGCAGACAAAGTAAGCGAAATCCTCGCAATCACAAAGAAGTACAGTAAGATACTCAAAGAGATTGAGGAAGCAACACAAGAGCAAACAAGCACGTATGTACTTCTAAACAGAATACACCTATTCGCTAAGAATTTTGAACATCTTGAAGCAATCATAGAGCCGCATAAACAAATGAAGATACTCAATACAATCATTAGAGACAGAGCAATCTATGACAAAGCCTTACAAGAGGGTTTAACAGTACAGGAAGCAAATACCCTTAAGGGGCATGAAGACGCAAGATATGAGCTAAATAAACTAGCAGAAGAGCTACTAGCAATAAATAAAGAGGAGAAATAAAATGAGTGAAGTAAACAAAAGAAAAAAATCATTTGCAGATAAAGTAAACGCTGTTAAAGAGTCTGCACCTCTTACTGAAAAAAAGAAGTCCACACCCAGACAAAAGAAGAGTATCGGACAACCAAAAAAAGAAGCACGACTCAAACAAGATAAGACAATAGTTATATATGTAAATGAAGAGCAGTTAAAAAAGATTGAAGAAAGAAGTGTAGAGGCTGGGTATAAAGCAAAAGATAGGGCAAAATGGCTTAAATCTATTGCAATAGGTGACTCTGTATCAAAAGAAGAGTTAGACAGGCTAAAACTTCAACTAGAAGAGAAAGAAAATCAAATAAAGATGTTAAAAGATATACTTACAAGTCAAAAATAAAAAGGAAACAAAATGAAAACATTAAATAAACTATCAATATTGACTATAACAATTTTACTATCTCTAAACGGCTGTGGAGGTGGAAGCTCTACAACAGGTGATAATAAGGTAGAACAGCCAACGGTGGACGTAACCTATACCCTTAACGGGAAAGAACGTCCTACGTGCCACAATGCAGATTATACAGGAGAAATTAATCCATCACCAGACGATGTAGTAATGTGTATATGGAATTGTGGAAGATACCAAGGAAGCGATACAATAAATGTTACATTAGTATTTAACAAGCCAAATCAAACAGAAGAAGAGCCTTGGGAATTATGGGATGAAGACCTAAAAGAAGCAAGTCCTACACTATGTAAAGATATTTAAAAAGAGAGAATAGATGAAAAACAATCCATTTAAAAAAGGAACACTTGCACATTTTTTTTACAGGATAGACAAATTTATAAGTAATCCAAAAGTTGCACTAAGTAAAAAAATAGGAGAAGATGTTTTTAACATAATATCTCTAGTGTTATTACCTCTACAAATTATATTTATATTAATAAAATTTGTAGTAGAGATATTATGGGCAATTACAATAGGTTTAATAATTACATCCTTAATAAGCTAGTTTTTTTTACCTCCAGCCTTTCTCTCTGCTCTAGCTTTTTTACCTGTTTCTCTAAGTAGCTTATGAGCTTTACTCCCTGCATCACCAGCTTTTCTTGAAACACCACTAACCCCGTTTATAACTTTTCCTGTACTTTTCTTTGCCGTATTATAAGTACTTTTACCCACACTTTTACCTGCACTATATCCCTTGCCCGCAACCATGCCTGTTGTTGCGGTAGCAATAGCTGCACCTTTAGGTATTGACTCAATAGAAACAGAAGACAATTTAGATGCTAATTGAGTTGACATATACAAAAGAACAACACCCAATACAGAAAATCCAAAAATTACAAAAGCAGATAAAATAATATCTACATTGGTGGTATCATATATATAACCTGGTGTAACAGAAAGAGGATTAATTCCATCAAGTATGTTTTTATATTCTGTAAATATAACTTCTGTAAAAAGAGAAAGGAAAAAAATTGTAAATATATTGGAAATAATCATTTCTATCCATCTGTCAAAAATACCTCTAACCAAAGGAAAAAATAGAGATAAAAAAGCAAAAGGTGCAAGAACAAATATAATTTGTAATGTAATTGTATTGATAATTAATAAAATTGATGCGGTTAGCCCAACTGCCATATAGCTTAAAAATATAATACCTGTTCCCATAATAGCTAAAAGTTTAAGCCACTTAATAGAATCATGTTCAAAATAAATTTGATGGATTTTATCAATAGTCTTCAAGCCATCATCTAAATCTTTATAGATAGAATTGACACCACCTCCACTTATCCAATCTGTTAATCCTTGAATTGCTCCTATGGCATAATTATACCACTCACCAGCGTTGAATGCAAAGAGAGAAATAAACCCAAACATCATTAATTTGTAAACAACTTGGCGTACAGGGTTATCAACTTTACCCAAATGAAACATATAGGCAATATATAATATATATATAATAGCCCATGTTGCTACTATCGTTTGAAATCCTGCGACAAGCGTAACAGATTTTGAGGGATCTAGTAATGCAACGATTTTTTCGCCCATTTTTCCAAAACTTACAAACATTTAATATCCTTATTTAATAAATTCTTGGTCTATAAAAGAACTTGAATTTTTCCATTTTATTTTTTGTGTTGCCATTGCTGAATTAATACATTCTTGTTCTTGCTTAGGATCTTTCTCATTTAATTCATTACATATTTTATTCATAGCATATCTTTCTGCTTTATTTTCCATATAATATAAAACTGTTTTATACTTTTTTGGTTTTTCAACTATTTTAGATATTTCTACTTTTTTAGAAATATCTATTTTATTATTTTGTATTGATGATATTGTTTTTTTAGTTATATTTTTCTCTTCATTCTGTATTTTATTTTCACATCCAATAATAATAAAAAGTACTATTAATACTACAGAGGCATATACAAATTTATCTAGTCTTATTCCAAATATGGTACTTTCTTTATTTTTTCCATTTTCTTCTAGCATTTAATATCCTTATTTAATAAATTCTTGGTCTATAAAAGAGCCTGAATTTTCCCATTTTTCTTTTATCATCTGTTCAGTTTGTCTCATATCAACACGCTCTTTTGCTTTATTTTGAGACTCCATCATGTCAATTTGAGTCTTAAGTACTTGAAGTTGAGCTAATTCAATTTGAATAGCGTTTGCAATATCTGCTGACTCTTTTACGTTATTACTAGATGCTCTTTTTTGTGCAAGTGTTTTAATGTTATCACCAAACTTTTTTAAAGTTTTACTTATTTCTTGATAGGTAGCTATTTCTTGTACCTGTCTAATCATTCTATTTTTACAGATACGTTTCATATCATCATTCATATAGTCATAATTACAATCATTAAAAAGTTCATATTTGGTAAAAAGCTCTTTAGCATATTTACCTATTTGAGATTTTGGATTATCAATAATATCATCCGTTAAGTCCATCAAATCTAAAGAGTAATTTTTCAAAAAATTATGAAACTTTTTCATTTCTTGTGCAAATCCAATAACATCCCTAATTCCTGTTTGGGCGATAGTTTGTTTTATAAGTTGCTCTGTATGTTTAATTTGTTCTGCCGTCTGCAATAATTGTTCTGCATTTTGAACAATTTGCATTTCAACTGTTGCTTCATCAACACTTGTACCAAAGAGAGAAAAAGCATTTATTTGAGTAAAGAGCAATGTAACGGCTACTAAGATTTTAATTGTGTTTTTCATGCTTAATCCTTTGTTATATAATTTTTAGGTATTTCTACCACCTCACTAGAAGCAGGTAATAAGTTTTTACCACTTTTTATCTCCTTGCTAAATACGTTTATAGTATTGGCAATAAAAGGGGTTATCTGAAAATAATCAATAATTATTTTTCCTCTTCTTCTTGCACTTGTAGGTATAAGTGTAATTTTTGCCGTTACTTGGTTTTTCAAAAAATAATTTTTATATTTTTTGATCGTGTGTGCATTTCCACGTATATATATATGTGTGGCGTGGTGTGCAAGGTAAAAAGATGCTACTATCTCATCATTATCAAAGAAATAGCCATAACCATGTTTTTTAGTCTGCTTATAATGCCAATTTTTACTGGTAAAGAATTGGTCTTTTGGTACGTTCGTTTTGTTTTGAGAGAGTATATTAATACTTATATTCTCTTTTGGACTATCTTCTAGCTGTATTGGGTGTTTTACTTGCTGGGTACACCCTATAAACAGTAAAGCACTCATTGTTAATAACATTTTCATTTTTTATCCTTGTTCTTTTCTGGTTCTATGTCTTTATAATATATCTCTGTTATACGTCTTCCTTCGTCTGTATCTGCCATGTGTATAACTATATCAATAGTATATTTCAAAATATCCTGTATGACGTTATACGGTATTTTTTGACCGCTATCACTAAGCAATGTCATCATAGACAATCTGCTAAAAGTCTCTTCTACACTTCCTGCATGGCATGAAGTGATTGAGCCTCCATGACCCGAATTGATAACATTGATAAAATCAAATGTTTCTGCACCTCTAAGTTCTGCTAATACGATACGGTCTGGTTTCATTCTTAAACATGATTTTAAAAGTGTTGTAGCATTTAAGAAATCTGTACTTTTTGCTTCACTTGGGTAAAAAAGCTGAACATAGTTATCTTCTTCTTTGAATATTAACTCTTCAACGTCTTCAATGCTTATTACTCTTGAAAATTGAGGTATAAAGTCCATAATGGTTTTCATAAATGTTGTTTTACCACTTCCAGTAGAGCCAGCAACAATAATAGTTTTACCCTGCTTGACGGCTTCTATAATAAAATCTTTATACTTTTCTTCTCTATATAGAGCCTTTAAAGCCTCTTCTTTTTTCTTAACTTTTTTCCTATTCTCTCCAACTAAAAATAATCCTTGCTCTTCATACTCTGTCATGGATATTTTTTTCTTGCTTGGTTTTCTTATAGTAATAGAGATATAGTTCTGTTTGGTTGCTGGTGGCATAACCACCTGTACCCTCTCCCCATTTGCAAGCGTTGAGCTTAATATAGGTTTAGCTTGGGTTATCTCTGTATCTTTTGCAGAGGCAATAACTTTAGAAATTGCTTTAGCAGATTTAAAAGTTAAGTCCGTTTCATAGTTTTTCCATTTTCCATTATCGTGTAACGCCCATATATCACCTTTTCCGTTGTAGCATACTTCGGTTATGGTGTTATCTGCTAAAAGTTCTCCAAAGTACTTATTTATATAGACTTGTAAAGATACAGACTTATTCATGTTCTACCTTTCTAACTTGTAAACTTTTGAAAAGTCCACATCTTTATTTACATATATATTTATTAAATCGCCTTGATGTTTGTATAGTGTTGGTGGGATATTAATATATTGCTTTAACATAGTATCTGCCATATTTGAAGTTGCAGTAGTAGTATTATTAATAGTATAATTTCTATTATCTGAATTATTTATATTGTTTGCAACCGCACCAATAACATCATCAATTACACTTAATAAAATTGCTCCTCCTACTCTCATACCCCAATGATTATCTACATCGCCTACCATTCCAGCAGAGCCTAACTCATCAGACGCACCGCTACCTAAAGAGATAATAATATTATTTGGAGTACGTAAATCTTCCCAAATTGCGTATAGTCTATTCATACCGTTTTTAAGCCCTGTTTTTTTGTATGTTCCTACTGCTATTGATCCTTTTTCAATCAATAGTACATTTCCATTTGCAGAATATACATCTTCTGCAATAGTACAAGTAATTTGACCGCCCAACATAGAGATTAATCTCACATCCATAGAACATGGTATAAAAGTACCACGTACTAGGTATAAATTAGGATCGTAATGGTGAACGCCTGCAACGGTGCTAATACCACCTGTATATGGCTCAATTTCGGCTCTTTTTGACTTACTTTGGGGTAAAGGCAAGGTCGGCATTTTTATACTACCTGTACCACCCTTTTGTTTAATTGCTAATTCAGAGCTTGCACCCTTTATTATCTTTGGTATATATTTTTTTGGCTTTATCTGCTCCTGTACTATTTTTGGTAAAGGTGGCAAGGTAGGTAAAGCTTTTTTAGGCTCTACAACTCTCTTTACAGTAGGAGTAAATTTTTTCTCTTTTACTACATTTCTCTCGATTGTTTTTACCTCTACCGGTGGTTTTGCATTTTTAAGTAAAAAATAAAATACAGTTCCAGCTATTATCGCTGACAATACCCCTAAAAACATAAATACTGTTTTTGAGCTGTTACGTGTTTGACTTTCTTCCAGTAATTCTTCATCTTCGTTTTCTATTTCTTCATTATTTATATTCATCTTATTTCTCTCTTGACTCTTGGATTATTTGTATTTTCATACGCTAAATCGGGGTTTTTGCCATACCCACCATTTAAAACACCTACAAGCTTTCTGCCACTTCTCAAAAAGAACAATTTACCTGTTTTATGTACTGTCTTGACATAATATCTTCCTACTCTTCTAGTGTGCGAATTGATAGAAAATTCCTTATCATTTTCTCTTAAAAAGATGGCAGGCATTTTTTTAGTTATGTCAAACCCAAAATGTGTAAATTTTCCATCATCGTAAACATAGTTAGGTGCTATATCTGCACTTCCCTTATTTACTTTTTTATAATAATCCCAATTTCTAGGTACTTTTACTCTATCAAGCTCTTTTTTAATTTCTTTAATCTCTTTTTTTCTCTGCACTTCTTTATATTGTTTTTGTTTACGTTTAAAATCTTTATTAGGGTATTTAATTTTTATCTTATAGTTTGCTTTTTTGGAAGATAGACGTAAATCACAGATATATACTCGCTTATTTGTGCGTATGAAAAGATTAGTTGCCCAATCTTTAGCATTTGGTGGTATTACCATCTTTTTATTGACTAATCCACCCTCTCCCTCAACCTCTGCAACAGAAGACATATAAGGCTTTGCCATAACCCAAGCCGTATTACCGCTATGTTTAACCGTCCAACCATCATTAAATCCTGTATCTCCCAATATAACGTCCTCATCCTCGGCAAATTCAATCATTGTAAAATATCCCTCTTTGGCATACACTACAATCACATCATTAGGATTATAGGTTACAGTTCCCATTCTTCTATCATAAGGTGATAGCTTTACAGGTGAAGCAGAAAAGCTTAAAAGTGTTGCTGTCAAAAACAGTAAAATATATCTTTTCATTATTTTACCTCTGCATCAACACGATAAGAGATAACTTTAAAGCCCAATGGGTTTAAAAGTCGTTCTTTTTCTGTTGCCTTAAGTGCCGGCATATATGTATATGCAAGAGTGACTATTTTAATTTTTGAGTCCACGATCATACCTTTTTTCTTTGTATCTATTTTAATTCTTACAGTAGCGTTTTTGATATGTGCATTTTCTCCAAGTGTTACACTCAACACCTTAACACTCTCTTCTGTACCCTCTCCTAATACTTTATCTCTAGACTCCTTACCTGCGTATATTTTAATGTAATCCTCTGCAACTTTTTTAGTTGAGTTTAATTGAACATACACATAATCTTTTGATAAAAGAGAATAGAAATATTGCTCTCTTTTTTTAACATATTGACTTGTAAAGAATTTATCTATAGCCTCATTGTATTCTATGGTCTTTTCACTCACAGAGGACAACATTTGTGTTAGTCCTGTAGTCTTATCCACCTGTATAACAAACGGCTCTGTTTTAACAAGAGGCTTGAAGATAAACAGTAAAATAACGATACATAGTAAAATAATGGATATAAAAGTAATTATCCACGCTCTTTTATTAGATTTTTGGAGAATGTCTGACAACTTCAACTCAAAATCTAACTCTTCTGTTTTTTTACTCATTTGACACTCCCTTTGATTTTATCACCGTTAATCGGTTGCCACTCTTTTTGATGAAGCATATTATTACTTTTATCACTTACTGACGGCAAAAAAGCAGAACATCCATTAAGTGCCAAAAGTGCAATTAAAGCTATTATAGTTTTACTCATTTTTCTTCCTTGTAGTATTGTTTTAGTTGAGCTATTTTTTCTTCAAGTGAAATTTCTTGCTTAAAGATTTTTTGTATGCTTTCTACGTCTGTTTCATCAGTAGAGAGTGCTTTAATAAAAAAGTTATCCATATTTGAGAGGTCAAGACTTGCTACGATTGACTCCTCATCTCTTTTAATCAAAAAGTTATAATTTGTCTTGTCAAATGCTTTTACTCTCAAATATTCAGACTCACTACACGTAAGCCCTTTTACATAATCATCTTTAACTGCTTTAGGATTTGCAAAAAGGAATATAGAGGCACTTTGTTCTATTATCGCACGTGCATTTTTATTTTGCAAAAAGTCTTCTACACTCTGAACACCCAAGATAATAAAGTTATTACGGCTTCTATTTGTTTTTAACTTTTCTTTTACTTCATTAGATATATGTTCATTCTCTATCCATTTCCACGCCTCATCTATCCAAAGTCCAAATCTTCTACCGTCCATAATATCCATGACACGCCAAAGGATATAATGACTCATAGCATCTTTGACATCATCATCATTTAGAAACTCCGTTCCATCTATTCCTATAAGATTGTTACTGCCATTTAAAAACCTGTCTGCCTTATTATCAAATACCCAACCATATTTTTCACCTTTTTTCCAAAGTTTTAAAGCTTCTTTTATGCTGTTCTCTTCTTGTCCTCCATCAATATTCTCTAAGAGTAGAGATATAGGATATTGCCTATCCTCCTCCTCAAACTCTGACATAATAAAGTTAATTGCATCAGTAATCTTTTGATTGTCTGCTGGGCTTAATTTTATTTGATTTCCAATCATTATTTTAATAAGCATTTCAAGTTTTCTTACATTTCTTTTTGAGTATTCACACATAAAAGGATTAAATCCTGTCTCTTCACCATTTTTCAAGATGATATACTCACCACCAGCGGCTAAGATATTTGCCATTGCTCCATATTTCACATCAAGATAAATACCAAAAAAGCTTTTATGCTTATCAAGCATTTTGGTAGGAAAAGTATCTTTTTGATTATATTTCATCATCATATTTAGTAAAAAGTTAAGAAATGCCGTTTTACCACTTCCTGACTGACCGATAACCAAAGAGTTACCTAGTGTAAACTTGTTAAAATCGTTTGCCTTATCTACTTGGTGTATATTGAGATAATACGGCTGATTAGAGGGTGTATTTAATATAGATATTGCTTGACCCCAATTATTATTGTCTCTTCGCCCTAGTGGGTAAGAATGAAATGATATAAAATCTGCAAAATTTCGTGAACTAATCAAAGAAACATTAGGTCTAAATTGTGTATTTGATGGGAATTGTGCAAAGTATGTAGCTGGAAAAGCAATATCTGAATGTGTCATAATATGCCCCATTTCCTCAATCTTATTAGATACATATTCTGTATCTTCTTTTACTTTTTCAACACTATCTGCATAGATAAATATACTAAAGTGGTACTCGCCAAATGAAATCTCATCACTCGTTAAACGGTCTAGTGCAAGTGTCAAATCTTCAATTTGACTTACTCCATCATCATGTGACCCTGCTAATCGTCCTCTTTGTGCCTTAAGTGACTTTTTAGCCTCACGCTTAATCATTGGTACAAAACTTTGAGTAATTACATAGGTGATTTGACTCTTTAGAAGATCATTTAAAATCCCTATGTATGTTTCACTACAAAATTCTTTTATTTCCAGTGCTTGAACATATCGGCTTGAATGATTGCTATATTCAATTTTTAACAGTCCTTTATTGAATTTTAGATTTTTAGCATTACCTGTAATGTAGCTATCAATCGTTGATTTTAATACTCTTACTTTAGAAAATTTACCACCTACTAAGAAGTTAAAAAACTCTAATAATGTGCTGTACTTAATATTATCTTCATGGTATATACCTAATCTAGTAGCTCCATACTTATTAAGCCCTGCTGTCATTTTTTTAGATATTTCTTCCATCTGAAAAATAAACTTTTTAACGGCTTTTTCTTTTTTTTCTAAATCTAATCTAATAAAGTTGGATTTTTCAACTCTGTTTTTAAGTGGTGTGTAAACAAGCGTAATATATCTAAGTGTAATGTGTAAATTTGATTTTTCAATATTATCATAGTAAGCATCTGCAAAATCCTTAAGATATGGATTGTCATATTCATAGTCAAGCTTATCACTATAAGGAAGCATTGCAGAATGAATATAGATAGATATATTTTCATTAGATAAAGAGCGTATTAATGTATTAAGTGACTCTTTCTCGTTAGACAGATATTCTGCATCAACCATATCAAAATGAACGCCATCTACTACCCATGTAGAAATATATTCATGTTCTTTTGTTACTACAATATCTTTAGTGATATGTGTACTGTAAGGGAGGTACTTTTGTAAATTGGGGTGTTTATCTAGTGGATAAATATTTAATTTAGTTCTATGTTCATCCAATTTTCTATATTTTGAATGAGTGGAATATGTTTTCACTTTATGGTATTTTTTATTTGTTCCGAGAGTATGTGTCTTTATAGCATTTGCATAAACTGAAAATATATTTTCATTATATTTTGTTAATGAATAAAGAGCAGCATAAAAAGGTATTAACAATAACCAAAATGCCAAGTTGAACCATAGTCCAAGAAGCAATATAGCCATACCTCCAACGATTAATGGAATATACGGCACACCTAAAAACAAGGCACTTCTTGTCATTCCTTTAAATACTATATCATTATTCATTATTGTATTCACCTGTTATTTTATGGAATAAGTAAAGTAGCTAAGGCACTTGCACCAGCTATCAACATTGCACCGACAAAGATACGTGCTACATCATTCCAATCTGCACCTCTAAATATCATCATAAACCCAACATATATAAAGGCAAGTGTTACTACGATAACTGCAATAGCAAGCAAATCCCCTTTAAGAGTTGTCAATGGTGTTTCAATATCTGCCAATCCGCCAGCAGCAGACGCTAAAGTTCCGATAGCCATCATAAGTAATAGCATTTGTAAAATTGTTTTAACTGCATTTTTTGTCATTTCATTTCCTTTTGTATTTATTTAAGTATCAAGTTTGAGCCAAGTGTATATTTACTGTATCCAATATCCTCCTTTAAATATTTTTTAACAATAGTGGTCTATATTTAGTATCACTCTTGTTATTGTAATTTTTATAGATAAGTTTTCTAACAATTTTTTGGGTTTCACAGCTACCAAAGCGTTTACCTATAAAAAACTCATCTACATATTTTTTAGTGATTTTCTCTCTCACAACACCATAGGCTTTACCTTTTGCATGAGTAATAAAAGGATAGCCGTCTTTGTCAAAGCCTGTTACAAGTGCTACATGATGAATATCCCCTTTGTTATCTTTAAAATAGACAGCATCACCCACCTGTAAATTAGAAAAAGAAGTAATATTAAAGCATTGCTTCGTTTTAAGAGCTTGATTTTTAGCAGTACGTGGTAAATTAATCCCTGTATGCGTTTTTACTAATATTTTTACAAATGCAGAACAGTCTAGCCCCTTAGTAAGTGAATTACCCCCCCACACATAAGGTACGCCTATATATTTATCTGCACTTTTCGCTAAAGCTTTGCCGTTGGTGTAAGTACCATGAATATAAGCTATGCTAGGAATAGCAAAAGTACCACATGTTGATAAAACCATAAGAAAAAGCATTCTTTTAGGCATTGTTAAGATCCTGATTAAAATAATCAAACGTAAGAGAGATAATTTTCTTACCATTTTTCTTTTTTGTAGTTTCGTAAGATATATGATAATTCGTTTTGGTGTTAATATCTGTGACTATTCTATCTATAACAGAAGCATTAAAAGCATTAAAATTTTTATATTGAGTAGGTTTTAATTCTAAAACTTTTTTAAGTTCTGCCACTTCAATAGTAAAATTATTATTCTCTTGCTTAAGCATAAAATCTATAAAAAGAAGTGTTTGTTTATATCTTATTCCGTTAAACAAAATGTATTTTAAGTAAGCATGCTTAGAAGACTCTTTAGAGTTGAGTACAATCTCACGTAAAATAGAGGCAGGACGAAAAAATATTTTATCCTCTACTATCTCAATATCATTGATTGCATCAGAGCCATACCAACTATTTTTATTATTATCAGTAATTGATAATTTTATGTTTTTTTTAAGTAGTGATACAAGTTTCTCAAAAGGCATATCCTTAAAAATACTTGATGTTATAAAATATGATTTATTAACATTAATATTTTTTTCTATTGCTATAAGGATATGTCTTAAAAGGAAGTACTGCTCTTTACTTATCTTAGGAATATCTAATGTGAAGTCGTTAAATTCTATTGTATTTTTATTCATAAACATGATTTTATCACTTTATCCTTTAATTTCTAAAATAAATTATTTTATTGGTACAATAATAGCAAAATTAAAATAAAAGTCAAGTTTTATTTTAAAAAAATAAAATACTATAATTTGATAAGTATAGATCACAATAAAAAAACCATTCTTTTTAGGAGATAATGATATTTTTCGCATGGTAGGAAGATTAGCTTTCCCAATTTTTGGATTTGTATTAGTTTATAATTTTATACATCATACAAAAAAAACAAAGTAAAGTATATAAAAAGAATAGCTTTGTTTTCATTACTTGCAATATATGTATCTAAATATACAGAATATAATATAAGTGGGGTTTTATTGACAATCTCTTTTTATTTTACTTTAAAAGATAAGAGGTTTATAGGTGTAACACTACTTTACGAAGAGCCAAAAAAGGATAATGTCAAGTAAATATATATAAAATATACATAATTTATTAATATTTTATATGTTTAATAAAAAAGGCTCTTAAGCTCATGCTTTGCTGGCTCTATGCCGAATAGCCCACGGAGTGCCATAGTGGAACGTACCCTCAAACGTCTAACTACTTTGTATAAGATAAAAAGTTTTCAAAAGTTTTTGTTCCCTTTACTAAGCTGTAGAGATTTGCTAAGATTGATAATCGCTAAGTATTACATCCTATGATGTCATGCTTCGCTATTAGCGAACGTGCAAATATCGTAAGCTTTGTCAAGGATCAGAACATAAAGTTTTTAAAAGTTTTTTTCGCCTGTAGCTCTTGGCTTAGTTGGATTAACCCTTTAGGGTAAGCCCCAAACTATTTTAAATCAAAAAATGGTAAAGAGGATTGTTTTAAGACAACCTTTTTTACACCTTTGAGTTTATCAACTGTTACACCATCAAAGAAATCAACCTCACAAGCCCTATCAATACAAATATTATTACCATCAAACCAAATACCAAACATAGACAAATCTTCATCTTTCAAATGAACTATATATTTATTAAGAGTACTTTTATTAACAACATTTAATAAACCTAGCTTCACAGTCAATAAATTTTTAATATCAATCTGCAAGTTATCAAAAGTTAAAAGCCAACGTACAACCTGTTTAGATATATCGTGGTCTAAATTTGCAATAAAAGGAGTGTATTTAGAATAGTTAAATACTCTTCCCTGTTTGTAAAGAGATAAAAAATTCTTACTAAAAGAAAAAGAGATAAAACCTGTATCATCATCAATACCTAAAGTATCAAGAATTTTAAAACCGATGGCATTTACATTATCGCCCTTTTCACTCTTTATAAAAAAACGGAAATTAACATTATTTAATTCTTCTAAAATAAAATCAAGCCAAACAACATTTTTAGAATTTTTTTGAAGAACATCCAAAATAGAGGTATGAGAAACCACATGTTCCACATCAGAGGAAATATCACAAAGCATAATTAACGCTTCTAATACATCCTTATGCGTCTGAGTAAGAAGCTCATTTTTAATAACAAACACTTTGTCACCAAAATAAAAAGAAAGCTCTTTATTATTCTCAATAAATTGCTTATATAAAGAAGTTCTTTTTATATTTCCTCTATCAAATCCCCAAAATAAAAAAGATCTATTTTCAATCTCGGAACTATTAACAGTCTGCAAACGAAAATCAATATTTTTTTGTTCATCATTCATATTTATTCCCTCTCGCTAGGAACA
>JAJSZS010000025.1 GCA_030262725.1 Candidatus Desulfofervidus auxilii
TTTGAATATAGCGAGTAGAGTGAATTTTCATGACCATTTCGGTCTTTTTAAACACACAAGTATTATGTTTGCCGTCTCATTAATAACAGGAACATGCAATTACATATATCAAATATACATGGGAAAGGCTTTGGGACCTGAAAGCTATGGTGTTTTTGGCTCTCTATTCGCAATCTTTTACATCGTTTCCGTTTGCGGAGGCACAATACAGACATCCATAGCAAGATTCGTCTCTAAGTTGAAAGCGGAAGGTGAATACGGAAATATCGGCTTTTTACTGTATGGAATGTTGAAAAGGATGAGCATTTTAGGGATTATTATGTTCCTTATTTTCACATTTGCGGGTAAATATATAGCATCATTCTTAAAAATAGAATCAAATGAGCTGATAATTATTGTGGGAATTATTCTGTTTCTTTCTTTTTTCCTACCTATTGGCACAGGAGCGCTGCAGGGAATGGAAAGATTTTGGTATTTAGGGACAATAAACATTCTAAATGCGTCTTCAAAATTGATTTTCGGAATATTTCTTGTATGCATGGGATTTGGTGTTGCAGGTGCATTAGGAGGCGTGGCAATAGCGATTTTCCTCGCTTTAATAGCATCTTTCATCCCTAATATTCCCGTTTTGAAGCATAAAGGCAGCGAATTTGATTTTTTCCAACTATATAAATACGCATTTCCTGTGATAATAGCAGTATTCTGCTACACTGTTCCTGCAAATATAGATGTGATAATGGTGAAACACTTCTTTGATGAATACGATGCGGGTATTTACACTGCAACTTCGGTGTTGGGAAAAATTGTTTTCTTCATTCCGGGGGCGGTCTCTGCCGTGATGTTTCCTAAGGTTTCGGGAATGCACACGCAGAAAAAGAGAACATTCAGTTTGCTGAATATGTGCTTAATTATCGCATGCTCTCTTTCAGGCCCAGTCGCTCTCGCATACTTGCTCACTCCTTCTCTCATCGTAAATTTCATTTTCGGCACAAAATACATGGAAGCAACATCTTTAGTGGGAATTTATGGACTCGCTATGTTCTTCTTCACTCTATCCGTGATAGTTTCCTCATATAATCTTGCAATTCATAACTTGAAATATGTTCTTATTCCTGTTTCTTTTATGTTTTTACTGATATTCTTACTTTCTATTTTTCATAAGACGATGAGAGAAATTGTAATGACTATGCTTTATGTCAGTGCAATACTTTTCTTTTTAAGCTATTTTTACACCGCTTGGAGGGAGAGGAGGATGCCATTGGTTGGAATGGGGCGGATTTCCATTAATTGAAAGAAGAAAGCAAGTTTAATAGAGGCATGTTTTCATTAAATAGAGATGCTGTGGAGCATAGATATACAGGTAATGTAGAGCGGAGTAATCCTAAGTTAAGTTTGATAATACCAGCGTTCAATGAGGAAAAAAGAATAGAGGGAACAATCTTAAGTTATCTGGAGTATTTTTCAAGTGAGCAGAACAATTTTGAAATTATTGTTGAGATGGATGGTTGCACGGACGGAACTGAAGAGGTGGTCAGAAAGCTTGCTAAGAAATATGCAAATATAATTCCGATAAAATTTGAAAGAAGACTTGGTAAAGGAGGTGGCATTGTAAGGGGGTTCCAGAATGCTAGGGGAGATATTGTTGGTTTTGTCGATGCTGACGGCTCTATTAAACCAGAAGAATTTGAGAAGCTCTTGATAGAATTAGAAAACGGATACAGCGGGGCCATAGCCTCAAGGAGGGCAGAAGGAGCTGTTGTTGTGAATCAGCCATTAATAAGGAAAATTTTGAGTAAGTTATTCAACATTCTTGTAAGGATACTTTTCATATTACCATACAAAGATACGCAATGTGGAGCTAAAATTTTCAGAAAGAAAGTTATAGAGGAAGTTATTCCTTCATTAAATACTCATAATTTTGCATTTGATGTAAATTTGCTTTATCTCATGACAAAAAAAGGATTTAAGATAAAAGAAGTAGGTATCAGATGGGAAGACAAATACGGCTCCAAGGTAAAATTACACAGAGTAATTCCAGAGATGCTTATTTCAATTATAAGATTAAGATTGTATCACAGTCCGTTAAAGTTTTTAGTGAGAAGAGAATGAGAATACTTATTTTTAACTGGCGATGTTGGCATCATCCCTTAGCAGGCGGAGCTGAAAAATATCTTTATGAGATCTCCAAGAGATTGGTTAAAAAAGGTTACAAAATCACTTGGTTTGTTTCAAGATATTGTGGAGCAAGGGAAAAAGAATTCATAGATGGGATAGAAGTAATCCGGAAAGGAGGTAAGTTTTCTGTTTATCTTTATGCTTTCTGGCACTATCTGATACACTTGAGAAGAAAGAACTTTGATCTTATAATTGATGACATAAATGGTGTTCCTTTCTTCACACCTATTTATGTCTGGAGGCATAAAATTGCAATAATTCACCATCTTGTGAAGAAAATATTTTTCAGGGAGCTACCATGGCATATGGCGTTGTTGGGCTGGATATCTGAAAGATTAATTCCTTTGATATATTTTAATACAAAGTTTGTTACCGTTTCAAAAAGTTCTGAGGAAGAGATGAAGAAATTTGGAATAAAAAATATTGAAATTGTTCCAAACGGCATAGACACCAAAATTTATAATGCAAATCCTAATTCTAAAAATGATATTCCAGTCATCCTTTTTCTTGGAAGACTCAAAAAATATAAAAGAATAGAATTACTTTTAAGGTCATTCAAAATAGTGTCTAAAAAGGTTGAAGCAGAACTCTGGATTGCTGGGAGAGGTGATATGAAAGGAGAGCTTGAGAATCTAACCAAAGAGTTAGAAATACAAGACAGAGTCAAGTTCTTCGGATTCGTTAGTGAAAAAGATAAAATTGAATTGCTGAAAAAAGCTTGGGTTTTCGTTACAACTTCAGAAAAAGAAGGATGGGGGATAACTGTGATAGAAGCAAACGCATGTGGGACTCCAGCTATTGCTTTTGATGTTTCTGGGTTGAGAGATTCAATAAAACATGGATACAGTGGTCTGCTTGTGGAAGATGGCAATATAGAAAAATTAGCAGAAGCAATAATAGATATTTTAAGTGATAGTGATTTAAGAGAAGAGTTAAGCAGAAATGCGATTGAATGGGCTAAAGGATTTAGCTGGGATAGAAGTGCCGAAGAGTTTGAAAAAGTAATTAAGAATGTAATTGAGGAGAGATGAAGCGATGAAAGCAAGTATAGAAAGAGGTGATATTGGATACAGCAAAAGTGTATGGCGTAAATGTGGATAACCAATAGGTGGCAAATGAAAAAAGCGATGAGGATAAAAAGTTTTATTTGTGATTTCAGTTAAAAACATATATATGCTGGAAGGAAATATTGTTCTAATGGCGACTGAAGAAATCAAGAGGATAATTTTAGAAGTTGCCGAGAAATACGGAGTAAAGGTGGACAGGATAATTCTCTTCGGTTCAAGAGCGAGGGGTGATTTTAGATATGATTCAGACTGGGATATACTGATAGTCAGTGAAACTAAAACTGACAGAAATACCGAAAGAAGATTTCTTTACGAATGCGTTTTGAGGCTGTTAGACTTGGATGTTGATGCAGAGCTCGTAATGGTTAGCAGAGATTACTACAATAAGCGCAAGAACGCTTTTGGTAACATATGTGGCACTGCCACCTTAGAGGGAGTTGTTTTATGAATGAAGAAACAGCAAAGGAATGGTTGAAAAAGGCTGAAAGAGATTTAAAGGAGATTTAAAGGCTGCAGATGTATTACTCAGAGAAGGTATTTACGATTACTCGTTGTTCCACTCCCAACAAGCTGTTGAAAAATATCTCAAAGCTTTTCTGACTTACCATAATAAGCACTTCGGAAAAACGCACAACATTCCGCTGCTCATTGATTTGTGCAAGGAGATTGATCTAAGCTTCGAAGCTCTGCTCAAACTTGATTTCTCCATTTTGTTTCCAATCGGTGTTACGATCAGATATCCAATAGATCGGGAGATAACCGAAGAAGAGGCGAAGGAGGCGCTTGAAATATCTGAGAAAGTCAGGGAATTCATTTTGAAGAAATTGGGGTTATGGAATATAAATCAATAACCAGCCGGCTATTGTCGTTGATAGATTTTCTGACGATAGGACTGTTGAACAGAAAGATGATGCTAAAGTTTATATGGATTGTGAACGAGCTAAGAACTTCGGGCTGGAGAAAGCGAAGGAAAAACCAGAAGACTTCCCGACTAATCTATGTGAGTACGCTCTTTTTGTGTATTTGGGCACAAAAATTTATAATAAGTGACGAAATAAAATAGTAGGTGATGGTAATGAAAAAAATTGAAGATATACTGGAAACACTTAGAAAACACAAGGAAGAGCTAAAAAGGAAGTATGGCGTGAAAGAAATTAGCATCTTTGGCTCCTTTGCGAGAGGTGAGGAAAGAGAGAGCAGTGATGTCGACATATTAGTTGAGTTTGAAAAACCGGTGGGACTTGAATTTTTTGAACTTTGGGACGAACTGGAAGAGTTATTAGGAATGAAGGTGGATTTACTTACTGTTAAGGCAGTAAAGCAGAAATTTTTACTCTGGAAAAGCATAGAGAGTGATCTCGTGTATGTCTAAGAGGGACTGGAGTCTTTTCGTTAGTGACATCCTTGAAAGCATCGAAAAAATTGAGAGATACATCTTAGGAGTTTCCTATGAGGAATTCATGAAAGACGACAAGCTAAAGGATGCTGTGGTTAAAAATCTTGAGATAATAGGTGAAGCCGCTAATTATATTCCCGATGAAATTAAAGTAAAGTATAAAGATATACCATGGAGGCAGATCGTAGGATTAAGACACCGCTTAATTCACGGATATTTTGTTGTAGATTACGACATCGTCTGGAATATTGTAATAAAGGACATCCCCCGATTAAAAACTGCGATAAAAAGAATCTTGGAGGAATTTACGAACCTGCAGAAGAAGTAATAGAAGCAATAGAAACGGCTGAGAAAGTCAGGGAATTCATTTTGAAGAAATTGGGGTTATGATGGTTCCAGTAGTCATTCTGACTTTATTTTTATAATGTTGAAATTGAAGTTATTTGATATAATAGAATTTAAGAAATCCTGCCTATTAGAGGGGGTATATAGAAATTAAGAAGGATGGTCGTGCAGCTAAAAACACCACTTACTTGCGGATGTGCGATAACGTAACAATTTTTGCCAACAAGCTTGCCATTTACCAGAGATTTTATAAGTTGCCAAATTCAATAGTATAGCATGAAGGTGAGAGTTGACGGGAACGGCAGGATAATTCTGCCGAAGAAGGTTAGAGAGGAGCTCGGCATTCACGAAGGCTCTGAGCTTATGCTGGACATAAAAGGTGAAGAAATAGTGATTAAGATCCACAGAGGGAATCTTGATAAAAGTCTTGATAAAAGAGTGGACGAACTCGTTGAATTTTTGAGGAACAAGGCACCAAAAGCTTTTGTCTCCGAAGTCGAGGAGGAAGAAAAATGGCTCACGAAGAAATACGGTTTGGAAAAGATCGGATTGAAGGTGTAGTAGACGTCGGGATAGTAGTGATATCTCACTTTGAAAATCCTGCGAAAGATGCTGCACTCGAATTTTTATCGGACGTTCTGAAGTGGAGGAGGAAATGCATAATTCCAACATCAGCAGTCTTGGGAGCATATCATATTTTGACAAGATACTTGAAAGTTGAGAAGACATCTGCATACGAAACACTTACGAAAACGCTAAAAACGCAATCTCCCGCTTTTTACGAAGAGATCGACGTTGATGTCGTTTTAGATTCGCTAACGAATGCCTTAGGTTATAACATAGAATCTCGGGACGGTTACATAGTAGCCTTAGCCAAGAAGTTTAAGGCTACGATATACATGATAAAGCTAATAAAGAAGGTAAAAGACGTCCCAGCTGCAAACCCCATTCCAGAAGACGTTTTCAAAGAATACAACCGGTGGTTGAGAATCCATTTGAATGCCTGACTGCAAGAGAATTGATTTACTCTAAAATGAAAAATTATTCAACTTACAAAACTGTCGCTAAGAAAGCCTCGCAGGGCGGGGTGGATGTCAAAAAAGAGCTTACGGGTTCAATGGGTATGAGTGAGCCGCTTGTGTCAGCTGTAATTCCAACCTACAACTCCGAGAAAACCTTGGAAAAATGCCTGAAATCAATCAGAGACCAGACTTACGGAAACATAGAGATAATCGTTGTTGATAAGTTCTCCAAAGACAGGACAGTTGAAATCGCCAAGAGATACGGAGCAAGGATAATTTACGACGAGGGTGAGAGAACGAGAGCGAAGAACATTGGATTGAAGAAAGCTAAAGGGAAATACGTTTTATTTGTTGATTCGGACATGGAACTAAGCAAAAAAGTTGTGGAGGAGTGCGTGAATTTCATCGAATCCGACGAAAGTATTGGTGGAATCATAATTCCCGAGCGGAGTATCGGCAAGTCCTTTTGGGTTAAGGTTAGAGATTTTGAGAGGAGTTTTTACGTCGGGATTGAGATGGAGTCTGCGAGGTTTTTTCAGAAAGGAGGTATGATGAAATGACTAGTAACCCTAAAATATCATTAATTGAGCCAATTTTAACGGATGATATGATAGATGCAGCTGTAAGAGCTCTTAAGAACGAACGATATCTTAAAGGAGAGAGTGTCAAAAAATTTGAAGAAGAATTTGCAAATTTTATAGGAACTAAGCACGCAATTGCTGTGAATAGTGGGACGACAGCTTTACATTTATCTTTAATTACGATGGATGTGAAAGAAAGAGATTACGTTATAACGACGCCAGCGACATTTATAGCTACCGCTAATGTTATCACTTACATCAAAGCAAATCCGATTTTTGTTGACATTTCACTTGAAACGTATAATATTGATCCTCAAAAGTTAGAAAAAACTATTAAAGAATTCAAGGACAAAGTTAAGGCGATTATACCAGTTCATCTTTATGGATATTCCTGCGATATGGATGTGATTATGGAGATAGCTGAGAGATACGATGTTAAAGTTTTAGAGGATGCGTGTCAAGCACATGGAGCTACTTATAAAGGTAGGAAAGTTGGGTCATTTGGAGATGCTGGAGCTCTCTCATTTTATCCCTCCAAGAACATGACTGTTTGCGGGGACGGAGGGATGGTAACGACTAATGACAATGAGATTGCTGAAATTGTGGAATCACTTAGAGATGTTGGCAGATCAAAAACAAATCCATACGTCCATGAGTATATTGGTTACACCGCAAGGATGAACACGGTTAATGCTGCTATCGGCAGAATTCAGCTAAAGTACCTTGAGAAATGGAACGAAAGGAGGAGAAAAATTGCAAGAGAATACAACAAAAAACTCGATGGGGTAGGAGATTTGATTCTACCTCCAAAAGAAAATAGTAAAGTTAAGCCAGTCTATCATCTATATGTTGTTAGAACAAAATACAGAGATCAGCTTAAAGAATACTTGGAAAAGAGAGGGATTGAGTGCGGAATACACTATCCTTTGCCTGTTCACTTGCAACCGCCTTACAGAAGGATGGGATTCAAGGAAGGAATGTTTCCGAATGCTGAGAGATGGGCGAGAGAAGTTTTAAGCTTGCCCATGCACCCAAATTTAACCAGAGATGAGATAGAATACATCATTAGTTGTGTAGAAGAATTCTTTAGGGTGACCGAAAAATGAAGATTGGAGTTATAGGAATCGGGCGATGGGGAACGAAGGTTGCAAGGGAGTATATAGTATTGATGAACGAAGGTGTCATAGATTCAGTAATCTTATGCGATAAAAATGAGTCTCAATTACGACAATTTAATGGATCTGCAGAATTATGTAATGATTTTAATGAGTTTATTAAAAAAGTAGATGCTGTTCATATCTGCACGCCAAACAATACGCATTATGAAATAGCAAAGGAAACACTTGAAAATGATATTCATGTGTTAATAGAAAAACCTATGGCTGAAAGCCTAACAGAGGCCTTCAAGTTAGTTGAGTTAGCATTATCAAAAAATTTAGTTTTACAGGTAGGACATATTTTTAGATTTGCTAATATAGTTAGAGAAATTAGAAGAATATATCTAAATAATCACTTCGGTAAAATTTTATATTTTAATTTAGCATGGACTCATTTAATTCCACCAATGAGCGGAACTGATGTCATTTACGATTTACTACCACACCCACTTGATATACTTAATTTTATAACAGACGAATGGCCAATTGATTTTAATGGGATAGGCATAAAAGTAGGAGCGAATACAATCGAGGCTTGTTATATACAAGCCATATATGAGAGTGGAAAAATTGCAAATATACACTTGAGTTGGGTAAATCCTATAAGAAGGAGATATATTGAAGTCGTTGGAACTAAAAAAGTACTAGTCGGAGATTGCGTTACTCAAGAAGCAACAGTTTATGATGAAAAGAGAGGTAAAAAGTTAGACATAAAACCCAATAATACAATAAGAGAGGAGATTTTGAATTTCATAAAAACCATAGAAAGTGGTAAAAATGAGCCGAATTCGGGTATAGTTGGTATAAGGAGCATAGAAATGATTAATAAAGCTAGAAAATCGATAAAAGAAATTGGTGATGTATATAAAGAGTTTTAATATTTTAATTGATTGTGCTGGAACTGCTACAGCAATATCAGTCATAAAGGGATTGAAATATCAAAAGAAATATAACTATAAGATAATTACCATAGATGTTGATGAATTTATAGCTGGACGATATCTTTCTGATAAGTTTTATGTGGTGCCTCCAGCCAATGATCCAAAAGCTATTGAAGAAGTGTTAAAAATATGTAAAATGGAAAATATACATTTATTTGTGCCAATTTTTGATTTATGGCTGCCAACACTCTCAGAACATGCAGAAATGTTTAAAGATGTAGGAACTTTTATCTTAATCTCGAAACCAAAGACAATATACATATGCTTTGATAAATACAAAACATATTTATTCTTAAGAGAAAATAATATTCCTACTCCAAGAACATTTACATTAGATGAGACGATTGAGAAAGTGGAAAATGATGAGATATCATTTCCTATATTTATCAAACCAAGGAAAGGTGGAAGAGCGTCTATAAATGCTTTGAAAATTAATAATAAAGAAGAATTGTATTATTACATAAAAAAATCTGAAAATTGGATTGTCCAAGAGCACATAGATGGTGTGGAATACACTATAGATTGCTTAAATACACTTGATGGTAAAAAATGCCTAGGTGCAGTTGTAAGAAAAAGGATAGAAACTAAAGGAGGATTATCCGTAAAATCTGAGATTGTTTATGATAGGGAACTTATGGATTATGCCATTAAAATTGGAAAAAAATTAGAGATTATAGGACCTTATAACATTCAATGTTTTAGAGACAAGCATGGCAACATATACTTTACAGAAATAAACCCAAGATTTGCCGGAACTCACGCATTTACGATAATAGCCGGATTAAATAGCATAGAACTAATACTGGATATGCTTAATGGCATGGAACCTGAACCAGTGTTTGATAAAATAAGATATGGGTTGAAAATGGTTAGATTTTGGAATGAGATTATAATTGACAAGAATGAGGTGTACATCCCATGGGCACTTTAGAACAAGAGTTAAACAAGTACAAATACATAATTTTCGACTTCGACGGAACCATAGTAAATCTTCACGTTGATTGGAGAGGTCTAAAGAATACATTAGCGAGAATGTTTAACTTAGATTTTCACTCGTTGAATGAAGGTCTCAAAAAACTAGATAAAGATGAGTTAACGATAGCATTCAAAGTAATTGAAAAATATGAGAACACATCTAGGTATGAGGTAAATTCAAAATTGGTAAGATATATACGTGAAAATAACAAGAAGTACGCAATATTCTCAGATAACATGGTATTAACAATATCAAAAATCCTTACTGAATTAGGTATAAGAAGCAAATTCGAAATTATAGTTGGTAAAGATTCCGTGAATAACTTTAAGCCAAGTGAAGAGGGAATTATTAAGATATTGAATCACTTTGGCATAAACAATAGCAAGAAGAGGGAAGTTATATATGTAGGAGACGACAAAAAAGATGAAGCAATCGCAAGAAAAGTAAATGTAAAGTTTTTGAACATTAAATTATAGGGACAAAAAGTGTGAAGGACTGATCAGAAAGAAGTGTTAGACAATATAGCAAGGGGCTGCGATTCATCTGCCCAGAAAGATTTGATTATTGGTTATAAAAATAGGAGATATTGTGATAGAGTTGGAATATGGCAAGAAAAAGGAGCAATAATTGGAGCTTGCGCAGTAGTGACAAAGGATGTACTCCAAATGCGGTAGTGGTAGGAAACCCGGCAAGAGTGATAAAATGGAGAGATGAATTAGGGGTTTAATATGAAAAAGCCGTCTCTTTCAATAATAATTCCTACATATAAAAGAGAAAAATCGCTAATGAGAACATTAAAATCAATCGATAACTCGACATATAGAGACTTGGAGATTATAATTATAGATATGGGAAATTCTGCTAAGAAAATAAGGAAACTTATCAACGTAGAATTAGTAGAATTGAGTGAAAAAATTAAGATAATAAAGGGACAAGAGGATATGTATGTCTCAGGTGCTATGAATGAGGGTATTCAGCATGCAAATGGCGATTACATTTTGATTTGTGCAGATGATGTAGTATTGAAAAAAGATACAATTCAGAAGCTTGTAGATGTTTTACTAAATCACGGTGAAATTGGGATAATCTGTCCGGTATGCTATTATCTAAAAGACCCAAATCGAATATGGTGGGCGGGTTCAAAAGTTAACATGTGGACAAGTAGAACGTATTTTTATGGAAGGGATTTACCTCTTCCCGATACCGAAATATTCAATACGGATTCATTCACGACTGTAGCATTAATTAGGAAAGAGTTATTTTACGATGAAGACGGTAAACTGTTTTTCGTTGATCAACAAGAGTTTCCAATACACAATGAGGAGGCAGATTTTTCATTTAGAGCTAAGATAAGAGGTTGGAGAGTCTGTGTAACAAAAAACGCTAAAGCTTATCATGATGTTCCACCACCTGAAGAGGAGAGCGATTTAGCAAGACTATTCCATGTCCATACAGAAAGGAGAGCGTATTACACAGCAAGAAACAGAATAATATTCCACAAAAAATACTCAAAATGGTGGCAGTTTTTGATTTTCATCTTGATTTTCAATTGGTTGTTTACACTATATTATTTGAGAGTGATTTTGCTAGGGTCTAAAAGACCATTTAAGGAGAGGTTAAGGATTGCAAAGGCTTATTTAAAAGGAGTTGCAGAGGGGATAAAATGGAGTATATAGATTCTATGAAAAATATACAGATCAAAAAAAGGCATCAAATTTTATACTCAGATGATTTTAAGACTCTCAAAAAAGTCCTAATTATAGGAAATTATGGTCCAGGAAATTTTGGAGATGAAGTCATGCTTGATGTGATTTTGGATCTTTTATCGAAGGAATGTAAGGTATATATACCCACTAGAAGTCCAGAAACGCTGAAAGAGTTACATCCAGACAGTAGAATAATACCATTATATTTTAAAAATATTTGGTATATTTTGAAAGAAGCTATTAAATGTGATGCCATTATCTTTGGAGGAGGAACTATATTTACTAAAGGAAGAGGGATAGGTATAGATCTCACATTAATTTTATCCTTACTATTAAAATTATCTATTAAAAAAAAGATTTATTTTTATGGAATAGGATATTCTGAAACTACTCCTCTTGGATTAAGAATTTTAGCTAAATTGCTTATGCAAAACGGCAATGTATTCGTAAGAGACAAAAAATCAAAGGACCTAATACTTAAGAAGGTTGGAATTAATCCATGCTTAATAAAGGATCTAACTTTTTATTGGAAGCCGCCAAAGGCTAAGCTACCTCCTGAAATAAAAAAAATAATAATAGAAAACAATAACGCTATTATTGTGGGTTTGTCCATAACTAAAGACTTATTTGAGTTTAAAAAAGAAAAAGAATTTGTAAAATTCCTAAATTACATAACTTCGAAATATAATATATTAATATTTGCTTTTATATTTAATCCAGAATTTAGGGGTAGAACTATTGGGTTATCTTCCGATCTATATTTATATAAGAAAATAAAAGAAGAACTCTACAAAAATATCAAATTTTACATACTACCATACTACCCACCACATGTACTATTCGAGGTCGTTAAGCATGTCGACATAATAATTGGGATGAGATATCATTCGCTAATATTAGCACATTTACATTCAAAACATATCATCGGAATAGCCGTATTTGATAAACAAGAAACGTTTCTTGTTGAACACAATTATCCATATATCAGATTAAATAAGTTAACAAGCGGAGATTTAATTAGAATTTTCGAGAAAGTGCTATCAACAATAAAAAGTGATCAAAAATGAAGATCGAAGATGATATATTTTTCATAATATTATTCGGTGTAATTTCTGCTATATTCATTAGAGATATTATAGTCTCAGGTGAAATAGTTAGCGATACTATATGGTATCTTTCACTGGAAAATTACATAAAGGCTGAGGGACACACGCTGTTTTTGTGGAATGACCAGCTAAGCGTAGCAAACCTTCCAGTAATATTCTCCTATCACATACCATTAATTATTATTGCAAAATGTCTTAATTTAAGCATTATTCAGTACGCAATCATTCAACTTTGGTTTGTTTACACCTTGTCAGGAATATGTATGTACATTTTGATAAAAAATGTCATACAATCAATACTTAGGAAGCCAAACGATAAAATATTGTCTGTAGCGTCATTTTTAGGAGGGTTATATTATTTAGCTAATCCCGCGTACACGCTCTCCTATGTTCTACGACCAGATAGGATTTTCTATTATGCCATAACACCTATAGTGTTCTTAACTTTCTACAAATCAATTAAGTTAAATAAAGCTAGATATGCTGTGCTATCTGCAATATTTTTTTCTTTATATAGCTACGGGTATAGATTCTATGTATTCGCCTTTCTATTGTTATTGCCATATCTTTTATTCACTATTATTTTTGAGTTGTTGAGGAGTGGCAACAAGCTATATGTTATTAAGAGGTATGCCTTTATTTTATTTGCATTTGGTTTAACAGTAATAGCTATTAATGGATGGTTCCTAGCTCTTTCTATTTTCTATAAACAACCCGCAGTAGCAACAGCTCTCACTACGCAACTAATAGAAGTAAGATTTGCCTATGCTTCTATGGCAAATGTAATAAGGGGCTTGGGAGAAATAACTATTCCATATTTCTACTCTGATAAGCCACCTATAATTTCTAAGTTTGATATCTTCATTACCTTATTATCATTTGCTCCACCTATTCTTTCTATACTCCCATTCCTATCCAGAAAGGCGAAAAACTCTGAAATTATCTATTTTTTATGGTCTATAAATATTTTCACGGTATTTGTGCTAAGTATTCCAGAATTTAGAGCGTGGGTTATTTTACATAGCCCTCTGAAAGACATCTTCATTGGTAGGGCGTTTAGTGGATTAAAGGCTCAGTTTCTTGTAGTGTTTTCGTTTGCTATATTGTTTGCAATATCCATTTATCTAATAATTGAAAAATTGCATACTCTTATAAGGAAAAATTGGAACATTCTTACACCACTAATATCGCTAATTTTTGCTATTCTAATATTAATACCTTCGTGGCCATTATTGGTTGGTGATTTGAATAATGTTTATGGTGACACTAAAATACCAGACGAGTATTTCATCGTAAACGAATGGTTAAAAAATCAATCAGAACTTTTTAAGGCAATATGGATTCCTAGAGGATCTCAGTCTCATTTCTCTTGGTCGGAATCAAAATTTGATATGGGTCCAATAGTAGATCGGGGATCTTCAGTTCCTCAATATTGGAGAGAATCGACTTCTTTCCACTATTTCTTTGAGTATACATTAGGTCTCAAGAATTCACTACTAGCTAAAGGAAAAACACGAAGCCTTGCGGAATTGTTATCAACCATAGGTGTAAAGTATTTAATAGTACATAAAGATCAGATTTTATCCCAACTGGAATTAGTAGACAAGCAAGAGTCTTATTTAATGAAGGATAATGACTTTAGAATTGTGTATGAATCAGGTTTTATTAAGGTGTTTGAGAATACTAAGTTTAGCGATATAATGTATACTGCTCCAAACTATTTTATTTCCTTTGGTGGGTTAGTAATGTTAAATAGTATATATGATAACCTACAACACTATTCAACTTTTCCAATAGTTATTTCGGATTATTACACTAGCTATGACGCTATAAGTAGAGCTAAGGGATTATTTCTCACAAACGAAAAAAACTGGTACGATGTAGATATGTTAATCATACAAAAAAAGATTATCATTACTCCTGCAAAATATACACCATACTATAACCCAAAAGGAAATAAATGGTCACGCGCTTACCTACCAGACCCGCATCACGGAGCATGGTCCCCATTCATTAATATGATTCCAAACCACAAATGGGAGTTTAGCTATGACTTAAATTATGGTTTTATTTTCGCAACAAAAAGAGATGACTTAGAAATTCCGGTAAATATTGAGGAAAGTAGTAAATACTATCTCTTTGCGAGAGTCTTTAAGAATCCTAAGGGAGGAGAAATAAAAATTAATTTGGCTAATTTGTCAAAAACAATAAATACTAGAGAAGATGTAAAAGCTGAGTTTGTTTGGGTAAAAGTAGGTGAAATTTATCTGACTAAGGGCAAATATACTCTTAAAATTGAAAATGTTAGAGGGAGTAATGCCATTAATATATTGGTTCTAATCCCAGAAAAAGAATACTACAAAGCCAAGAAAGAGGTAGAAAAACTCCTTCAGAACAAAACTGTAATCTACCTCTTTGAAGCAGAATCTGACCTCTATCGTTCAAACGCTAAGACAGTTAAAAATATCGATGCAAGCAATGGTGAACTATTAACATTCATTAAAAACGGCAGAGCTTGGCAAGACATCGAAATTGTCAAGAACGGAACCTACAGACTTGCTTTAAGGAGTGTGGGAGAGTTTAAAGTAAGAATTAGTGATCACGAATTTATCCTCAAATCGAATTCTTTGAACTTCACGTATACACCCATATTCCACCTAACCAAAGGAAAATACAAGCTTGAAGTAACACCGCTAAAAGTTAAAAACCTCGTTAAGAATCCTTCTTTCGAAAGGGTATTTGCTGGATTGCCAGGGAGCTGGAAAATTGGTAATACCAAGGACTTCAAGATAAGTTTTGATAAAGGCTATAAAGGAAAGTATAGCTTGAAAGTTTCAACGTCAACCACTAAAAAGACATGGAGTTGGATTAGAAGCGAACCGATAGATGTTCAACCGGGAAGGACGTATTTAGTTACCATTCATATAAAATATCGTAATGTGAACTCGACTCACATACCAATTGGTGCTTATTACGAGGATAGGGGCTGGAAGCGATTGACCGTAATTGCAGCAAGAATAACTGGAGATTCTGATTGGCAAGAATATAGTGCTATAATAAAAATCCCTGAGAATGTTACAAAGATAAGAGGGGTTTTAAACGCTGGCTGGGTTCTCGATGAAAGTAAGGGAGAAGCTATAACGTGGTTCGATGATGTGCAAGTTATTCCATTCGAAGAAGCTCCAAAGCTTGATGTCATCTGGCTATACTCCACAGAAACTAATCAAACCCTTGATCAGCTATTTGAAGTTAAAGAAAAACCCGCTGAAGTGATCGGCTACACAAAAATCAACCCAACCCTCTGGAAAGTTAAGGTGAATACAACAAAACCCTTCATGCTTTCATTTGCCGAAGCTTACGATCCGCTGTGGGAAGCAAGAATATACAAGGACGGTAAATTGGTGGAAAAGGTTAGAGCAATACCCTTATACTCTGTCATAAACGGATTCTGGATAGATAAAACAGGAGAGCTTGAAATAGTTATAAGATATACACCGCAGGACTGGTTTGAGATAGGTTTGATAATCTCTGCTATAACTTTCGTAAGTTGCATCGGCTATCTCTTCTACGACTGGAGAAGAGAGAAAGGAGATAAATGGGCTAAAGAAATTGAAAGAAGATTAAATGAAATTAAAAGGCGTTGGAAAAATAAGGTATAATGTTACGAAATTTTCAAATTAAATTATTCTCTTTTAATAATTTAAATACTTCCTCAAAGAAGTCTGAAATTGAAATTTCTCTTTTTCCCTCTTCACTGAAATCGTGATCTTTTGGATTTTCAAAAGGATGTTTATGCCACACACTACCGACACAATCCCTACCAAATAACCTTCTGTTCCATCCTATTAAAATATAATTCTTAGTTGGTTATAATAAAGTTGGATGTAGATGTTTTCGGTTATCGGAACTTTTACCTTAACGGCGTTTTTAGTTTTTGCAAGTATTTCGGCTCTGAGTGGAGTTTCGCAACGGTCTCAACTTCCTTGATGAAGTCTTTTTCTCTTTGCGGGCGATGAGAATAGAAGGTAATAGA
>JAJSZS010000026.1 GCA_030262725.1 Candidatus Desulfofervidus auxilii
ATAAAGTAAAGGTTATAAGCACATACCTCATATTAATTTTTTAACATTCTAGAAAAATTATATCAACTATTTTGGAACAAATTTTGCTGTAATTTTAATTTTGATGCTGAAAAACATAAGATCCAAGTGTTATTTGGAATGCACCTCAAAATAGTGGTTTCATTGAGGAATGGGCTTAGGCTATCCCTCCACGGGGAGATAAAAAATGAGGGCATTTATCTATTTGGGTATCTTTTTTGGCTTAAAAAAGCCAAAGAATGTTACTCCTTAACAGATATAGTTGGGACAGAAGGGCTATTAAGTAAATCCTTGTCTGCTGTTACCAATAGCAAGTCATAAACAACTGCAGTAGCTGCCAAGAAGCAATCAACTGGGTCCTGATGGGGAAGATCAATAAGTCGGCTTTGAATTACTACATCATGAGTAAGAGGAGCTTCTTGGAAAGGAATCTTCTGCAATACTTGCTGCACCCAAATAACTGCATTGGGCCTAAGTACTACACGACCTCGCTCGGCAAGGATCAATACCTCCCAGATAACAATGGGTGAGAGCCAAAGCTCATTGTTCTTGTCTTCCAAAGCAGCCGCTACCTGCGGATTTAAGTACTTTGGCTCAAGAAGGCTCCACAGCAAAATGTGTGTATCTAAGAGAAGCCTCATTTCTGAAAAACACTCCATTCTTTTTCAGAGACAACCGGACTCAGAATGTCTCCTAAGATCTGTCCTGTTCCGCGGAAAGAACCCAGCCATGAATCTGGACGCTCCTGGGGTGGGGGAGGAAGAACCTGTGCAATAGGCTCTCCCTGACGAGTCACTAAAATAGGCTGGCCAGTCTGTTTTACTTGGCGCAGCAGAAACAAACATTTAGCCTTAAATTTGGAAATCGGAATACGCTCCATGGTTTCCTCCTTGACTTTATAAAAATTTACCATAGTCAATGACTATGGTCAATATTAAAGGTCTCCAGGCAGTGTGATAACATGAAAAAGTTGTGCACCTTGGTAGTAATGGATTTTTAGGAAAAAGATGGGAGGATAACCTATAAAAAATTTTACACAAAATAATTGACACTACCTTTTAATTTCAAACATTGCGCTCTTTGAAGGAGTGTGATATATTGACAAAGGGGTTGAAAGGAAGCCCCTTTTTTTATTAAATGAAAGGAGGTTAAGAACTTGGCACTTCCAGCAAAAGAAAGACATAGTGCTACACGAATATTTGAAAATATTGGAGCAATGCGTAGTCTTTGTGGAGAAAGAAATTTTCATCTTCATATTCTAGAAAAAAACTTAGATGTTAAAATAAATGTCCGTGGTAATCAAATAACTATTGAAGGTGAAAGGTTAGATGTAGAATTAGTTGATAATCTTTTAGGACAACTTTATGAGTTAATAAGACAAGGTTATCCTCTTTATCCAAGTGATATTGAATATGCTATTAGATTATTACAAAGTGATGCTAATGCGCAACTAAAAGATATATTTATGGACACAGTTTATATTGTTTCACGTCGTAGGATAATTACTCCAAAGACAAAGGCTCAAAAAGAATATATAGAAGCTATTAGAAAATATGATATTGTTTTTGGTATTGGCCCAGCTGGTACAGGTAAAACTTATTTAGCTATGGCTATGGCTATATCTGCTTTAATGCGTGGTGAAGTCACACGTATTATCCTTACACGACCAGCAGTTGAAGCAGGAGAAAGGCTTGGTTTTCTTCCTGGAGATATTTATGAAAAAGTAAATCCATATCTTCGTCCCCTTTATGATGCATTGCATGATATGTTAGATTTTGACCGAACTACTCGCCTCTTGCAAAAAGGTGTTATAGAAATTGCTCCCCTTGCTTTTATGAGAGGACGTACTTTAAATGATGCCTTTGTTATATTAGATGAAGCTCAAAATACTACATCTGAACAAATGAAAATGTTTCTCACTCGATTGGGTTATAATGCTAGAGCAGTGGTTACAGGTGATATTACACAAATAGACTTACCTCAAGGAGTACCTTCAGGATTAATTGAAGCTAAAGAGATACTTGAGGGAATTGAAGGTATAAAATTTGTTTATTTTGATAAAACTGATGTTATTAGGCATAGACTTGTAAGAGAAATCATTCGAGCTTATGAAAAATTGGAAGAAAAAAAATCAAAAAGGTATGTTAAACTCGGAAGAACCAACGAATAAATGGAAAACATTTAGAAAACTTTATTACCCAAAAATTTTCTTCTTTAAATCTTGGATAACTCATCCTGCTTTTGTACGATTTTCTTCTATTTTGCTCGTCAGTTTGATTATAAGTTTTATACTTTTTCCTCACCTTTTACTTCCTCCTAAACGTTATCATTTAGGTGATATTGCTGAAAGAGATATTAAAGCAAAAAGAGACTTCTTAGTAGAAGATATAATCACTACTGAAAAGCATCGGAAAGAAGCAATGGCAAAAGTGCCTTTTGTTTATACATTTGATGAAAAAATTTGGCCTGAAGTTAAATCTAAGATTCAATTTGCCTTTGAACAGATGCGTAGAATATTAGAGGAAAATAGATTAAGACAACTTGCACAAAGTGCTGTAGAAACAGTGAAAAAGGAAACCCATACCCCTCAAATCATTCCTGAAGAAAAAATTCATGAAGCCTTTGAAAAAATAATGGGACTAAATTTAACCCCACAGGAATTTAAAAGTTTGAGAAAAGAAAATTTTTCAAATCAATTAGAAGAGGCTCTTTGTGAAATTTTAGAGCCTGTATTTAAAAGAGGTATTGTTAAAGACAAAACTCATATAAGAGAAGTGCCACATGGTATTCTTCTAATATTTAGTAAAACAAAAAAAGAACAAAGGGTTTATAACCCAGAAAGACTTCTTAGTATAGAAGAAGCAAAACAGGAAATTGCAACAATAAAATATAACTTTTATGGGAAAATAGAAAAAGAAGCAGTAAATACTCTTTCTAAAATTGCTCTTTCGCTTATTAGGCCAAATGTTTATTATAATCCTGCTGAAACATTGGCTAGAAAAGAAAAAGCAGCTCAAAATGTAAAACCTGTATTTTATCAAGTTAAAAAAGGAGAAATGATTGTTCGAGAAGGAGAGAAAATAAACCGACTTCAACTTTTAAAACTTAAAGCACAAGAAGAGACTATGTCTTTGAAACAATCTTTGTTTCTATTTGCTAGTATGAACATATTAATTTTTCTTTTTATGTGGACAAATAAAATTATATTACAACATCTTCAAAGATTCTTTTTAAGCTCTTATCGAGGTTTTTTCTTTTGGCTTAGCAATATTCTCTTTTTCTTTCTTTTAAGTCGAGCAGGATTAGAAATAGGCAACCTTTTTGTCCAACGTTTTTCTATCTTTTCTCCTTATGCTTTTGCTTATGCCCTACCCACAGTAGGAGCAACAATGTTAAGTGTACTCTTTACTCAACCTCAAATAGGTATAGTAATTGGTGGAACAATGGCAGCACTTGTAGGTTTTATGTTAAAATCACCACTATTTTTCTGGTATTTCCTTGTAGGAAGCTGGTGGGTAGCCTTTAAATTAAAACATTGTCGTCATCGCATCAAATTAATAAAAACAGGCTTACAATTAGGAATAATTCAAACAGTTATGGCATTAGGTATTTCTATTTTAGAAGGAGAAGCTAGACTCTCTTCATATTTTTTAAACCTCTTTTTAGCAGGACTAGGAGGATTAATGGTAAGTGTAATTGTGCTTGGTTTAACACCTTTAGTTGAAACTATTTTTAGTTATACAAGTGATATCCGCTTATTAGAACTTGCTAGTTTAGATCAACCTCTTTTAAAAGAACTTATGGTTAAAGCACCTGGTACTTATTTACATAGTGTGATTACTAGCCAAATGGCTGAAGCTGCAGCTGAAGAAATTGGTGCCAATCCTCTTCTTGTTAAAGTAGCAGCCTATTACCATGATATTGGTAAATTAAATAAACCACTTTATTTTATTGAAAATCAAATTGGTATTTCAAACAAACATGACCGTTTAAATCCTTCCATGAGTGCTTTAATTATTATGTCTCATGTCAAAGAAGGTGTAGAATTAGCTAAACAATATCGTTTGGGAAGTGAAATCATTGATATTATTAAACAACACCATGGTACTAGTCTTATTACTTATTTTTATCATAAGGCAAAAGAAAGAAACCCAGAAGTAAAAGAAGAAGATTTTCGCTACCCTGGACCAAAACCTCAGACAAAAGAAGCAGGCTTAGTAATGTTAGCAGATGCAGTAGAGGCAACTTGCCGTTCTTTAACAGACCCTACACCATCTCGTATTCAACAAACAGTGCAAAAAGTTATATCAAATATTTTCTTAGATGGACAATTAGATGAGTGTGAACTTACTCTAAAAGATATGCATAAAATTGCTGAAAAATTTACTAAAGTGCTTACTGGCATATCGCATCCACGTATTGAATATCCAGAAATCTCTAGAAAAGAGGATATTGATGAAGGTCTTGGTAAATTTGCCAAAGATAGCACCCAAGGAATTAAAAAAGATCGCACAGAAGTCAGAAGCACTCCTCGCCGCTTTGGGATTATCAAAAGCTGAGTTAAGTCTTGTTTTTGTCAATGATGAAGAAATAAAAGAACTTAATCGAAAATATCGAAAAAAGGACAAACCTACCAATGTCCTTTCATTTCCTATGGGAGAAGGTAACATTTTAGGAGATATAGTTATCTCATGGGAAACAGCACAAAGGGAAGCCAAGGAATGTGGATTTAGTTTAGAGGAAATGATTGATTTTTATCTTATTCATGGACTCTTACATCTCCTTGGTTATCATCATGATCATCCTGAGCATGAAAAAATGATGCATCAACTCTGGAAAGTTTTAGGACATACACCTTATTGGTAGAATTGACTTTTCTTTTCAATCTCTATAAACTCACTTTTAAAAATTTAAAGGAGGTTAATCTTGAAATCAAAAAAACGGACAGTTTTAACGGGTCTTATTTTTATTTTAATTATAGCTGGGATAATAGCTCTTTTTTATTTTGGAGAAAGAAGTGCACCAGAAATCATTTTTACCCCACAACCTGAAAGTTTTTTACCTGCTAGTAAAAATTTTATCATTACTTTCAAAGATAAAGGGCAAGGATTAAAAGAAATTGAAGTATTTATTGAGCAAAATAACAATCATTATCAGCTTTTACGTAAAAATTTTCCTAGACAGAACCATTTACTTAAACATACCATTACTATCACCATTATGCCAAAAAAAATAGCACTTAAAGATGGCCCTGCTTTTCTGGGAGCTTTGGCTTATGACCACTCTATCTGGCATTGGGGAAAGGGAAATTATAAAGAAGTACGTTATGCAGTTATGATTGATACTACACCTCCAATCATTGAAGTTCTTACACGTATTCATAATTTGGCAAAAGGTGGAAGTGAATTAGTTATTTATCGGGCATCTGAACCATTATTAAATCATGGTGTAAGAGCTAATGGTTGGTTTTATCCTGGTTTTCAACGGCAAGGATTGTATCTTTGTTTTTTTGCTTATCCATATAATGGACCTGAGAATGCCTTCTATCGAGTAATTGGAGAAGATAAAGCAGGAAACAAAAGTGAAGGAGGTTTTTATTATCGTCTATTAAAAAGAAAATTTAAACAAGATAAAATAATCATTACTGATCAATTTTTACGAGCAAAAATGCCTGAATTCTGGCATATTTATCCAGAATTGGAAGGGAAATATTTAGAAACATTTATTAAAGTAAATACTGAATTAAGAGCAAAAACAACAGATGAGATAAAAAAGATCTGTTCAACTTCATATAATTCTTTACTTTGGCAAGGTCCATTCCTTCGGATGAGGGGAGCTGAAACATCAAGTTTTGGAGAAAAACGTACTTATTATTATAAAGGGCAAATAATTGGAAAATCTATACATTTAGGTGTAGATATTGCCTCTATTACAAATGCACCAATACCAGCAGCTAATAATGGTATAGTGATATATAAAGGATATTTAGGTATTTATGGAAATACAATTATTATTGATCATGGACTTGGATTATTTAGTCTTTACGGACACTTAAGTAGTTTTAATGTAGAAGTGAACAAACGAGTAAAAAAAGGGGAAATAATTGGTTATACAGGTGCTACAGGTCTTGCAGGAGGAGATCATTTACATTTTGGCATTCTCCTCCATGGAGAATTTGTCAATCCTATTGAATGGTTTGATCCAAAATGGGTAAAAAGCCATATTCTTTCAAAATTTAAACAGGCAGGTCTACTTCACTGATTATGTTTATCGATACACATTGTCATCTAGATATGTTTGAAGATATAAAAGGTATACTAGAAAGAGCAAAAAAACAAGGAATTAATCATATTATTACTGTTGGCATTGATTTAGAAAGTAGCCAAAAAGCAGTGCAATTAGCTGAAACATATGATTATATTTGGGCAGCAATAGGGATACATCCTCATAATGCTAAAATGTTTGATGAAAAAACTTATATTGCCCTTGAAAAACTTGCTCAACATCCAAAAGTTGTGGCTATTGGTGAAATAGGACTTGATTTTTATCGCCATCTTTCTCCTACTGAAATACAAATAAAGGCATTTAAAGCCCAAATTGAATTAGCAAAAAATGTAAAAAAACCTTTAATCATCCATTGTCGAGAAGCTATCTTAGAAACTTGGCAAATTCTTGAAGAAACACAAGCTTTTAATTGTAGTGGTGTTTGGCACTGTTTTCCAGGAGATATTGATTTGGCAAGAAAATGTATAGAAAAAAATTTTTTTATTTCTATCCCCGGAATAGTCACATTTCCTAAAGCAGAAAGATTGCAAAAGGTAGTAAGAGAAATATCTCTTGATTACTTATTATTAGAAACAGATGCCCCTTTTTTAGCACCAGTACCTATGCGAGGCAAAACCAATGAACCTGCTTTTATTTACTTTATTGCTGAAAAAATTGCTTCTTTAAAAAACACCTCTTTACAAGAAGTTGCTTCAAAAACTACAAAAAATGCAATGAAATTATTTTTGCCCTTAAGGCTATAAAAATTAACTTTTGATTTCTTTGCCAGATAATTCCCTTAAACTTTAAATCTTTTTTACTGTGAGTGGTTTTCACTTTTAGGTGAAAGACAATTTTTCAAAATCGCTTTATTATAGCACACTTACGTTTCTTGTATGGCAAAAAGGATTTGAGAATTTTGTTGACAAGCAAATTTTTTAGGTATAATTATAGTCAATAAGATAATTGGAGGCTGATATGGTTCAAACTGATGTAGAGGCAAAGGATTTGTATGAAATTTTTAAAGAAAAAGTATATGGTATGGTTGATGGAGAAAAAATAAAGCAGTGTCTTCAATGTGGAACATGTAGTGCTTCTTGTCCTTTTGGAGAAGGTATGGATTATAATACAAGAAAGATGATAGCAGCTATGAGAATCGGAGATTTTGATGAGATTTTAAGTGGACATGGAATCTGGCTTTGTACATCATGTTATATTTGTACTACAAGGTGTCCAGCAAAGATTCCTTTGACAGATGTTATGGTACCTGTTTTAAGAGAAACAGCTATGCTTTATGAAAAAGGAGTTCCTTTGGAGCTCCAGAAAGCATTAGAGAATGTAGCTAGATATGGCAATCCCTTTGGAGAATCTCCTAAAAAAAGGATAAATTGGGTTAAGGAAACTGGCGTTCCAATAAAAATTTTACAAAAGGATAAAAAACCTGTAAATATTCTTTTAATTCCCGAATGTTTTTGTGCTTATCATCAAAGGGCTAAAAATGTAGCTATTTCTTTAGCCAAAATATTCCATAAATTAAATGTAGATTTTGGTATTATTGGTCCTGATGAAAAGTGTATTGGTGATTCAAAAAGATTGGCAGGAGAATTTGGTTTATTTGAGATGTTAGCTGAATATAATGCCAAACAACTTAAAAAATATAACTTTGATATAATAATTACTCCTGATCCTCATGCTTATAATGCTTTTGTTAATGAATATCCAAAATTAGGATACACATACAAAGTACTTCATCATACTCAATATCTTTTTCAAAGGCTGGATGATTTAAAGCCCCTTTTTAAAAAAGAATTTCCTTATAAAGTAACTTATCATGATCCTTGTTATTTAGGCAGAAGAAATAAAGTATTTGATGCCCCAAGAGAGATTCTAAAATCCATCAATGGTTTAAATTTTATAGAAATGCCAAGAACAAGAGAAGATGCTTTATGTTGTGGCGGTGGTGGAGGAGGAGTGTGGCTTGATAGCTTTAGCAGAAAATACATAAAAGAAAGACCTGCTGAAAAAAGAGTCAAAGAAGCATTAAGTATAGGAGCAGAGGTGCTTGCTGTAGCTTGTCCTATAGATATTACAATGTTTGAAGACGCAGTTAAGGTGCTTAATCTAGAAGGGAAAATAAGAATAATGGATATTTCAGAAATTTTATTAGAAGTTATAGGAGGATAAAAATGAAAATAATTGTTCCTATTAAAATGGTGCCAGACCTTGTGGAAGAATTAGAGATAGATGAGAGTGGTAAGAAATTAGATACCTCCTTTTTGAGATTTATAATCAATGAGGCAGATGACCATGCTATTGAAGAAGCAGTTATTTTGAAGGAAAAATATGGTGGTGAAGTAACAGTTATTGCACCAGATATAGGAGAAGTAGATGATGTTTTATATGCTGCTGCTGCAAAGGGAGTAGATAAACTTATTAAAATTATAGGAGATTTTGAAGAACTTAACTCCCATCTTTATGCCTCTATCTTAACTGAAATAATCAAAAACATGCAATATGACTTAATTCTTACAGGATGTGAAGCAATAACTGACATTGATGGTCAAACAGGTATCTTTTTAGCCACAAACCTTGTTCTTCCCTATATTGGTCTTGTTTCTAAATTTGATAAAAAAAATGGTTACTTTTATGTAAGTAAAGAATTTCCAGGTGGTGTCTATGGTGAATATAAAGTTGAGCTTCCTGCAGTATTGGGTGTGATGACAGCAGAGAGACCACCTAGATATGTACCTGTGGCTAAAATACGAGCAGCCATGAAATCAGCTCAAATAGAAGAAATAGATGCCCCTGAGATTGAAGTAGAAACGGGTATAGAAATAGAAAGGATGTATATGCCAGAAGTGGGTAAAGGAGCTGAAATAATAGAAGGAGAACCAGAAGAAGTGGCAAAGAAGATTGCAGAACTACTTCAAAATAAGGGGATTTTATAAGGAGGAAAAAATGAAGATATTTGTTTTTCCTGAAATTTATCAAGGAGAAATAAAGGAAATCTCATTTGAAATCTTGGGATTGGCTAGAGAAGTAAAAGAAAAAATAGGTGCTGATTTATACGTATTATTAGTAGGAAAAGGTGTAAAGGAATTTGCCTCTCAGTTTGGTTTGGCAGACAAGGTGTTAGTTTTAGATAATGAAAAACTTGAAGGAATTTCTCCTTTTGTTTATCAAAATGTTTTATTTCAAATATTAAAGGAAAGACAAGCTGACCTTGTTCTTTTTGGACACACAAGTGTGGGCATGGATATAGGGGGGTTTATCGCCCTAAAATTAAATCTTCCTATGGTTGCTTTTTGCAAAAATATAAAAGTAGAAAATGGTAATTTGGTTACTACTTCTCTCATCTATGGTGGAAAAATTTTAGCAGATGCTAAGGTTATAAACAATAAAGCTATATGTTTGGTTTTACCAGGCTCTTATCCTGCAGAAAAAGGAAAAGAAGAAGGGATAAAAGAAATAGAGGAGCTTTCTTTACCTGAAATAGAAGAAAAGATTCGGTTTGAAAAATTTATTGTACCTGAAGTAGAAGATGTTGATATTACAAAAGAGGATATAATTGTTGCTGTAGGTAGAGGGATTCAAAGTCAAGAAAATTTGGAATTAGCAGAAGAACTTGCCAACTTACTTGGTGGTGCCTTAGCGGCATCAAGACCTGTAGTTGATCAAGGATGGTTACCCTTAACTAGGGTTGTAGGGAGGTCAGGAAAAACTGTTAAACCTAAACTTTATTTTAGCCTTGGTATTTCAGGTGCTCCAGAACATGTAGAAGGTATGAAAGATGCGAGTTTAATCATTGCTATAAATACAGATCCAAGTGCTCCTATTTTTCAAATTGCTCATTATGGTGTAGTAGGAGATATATTTGATATAGTGCCTGCCTTAGTAGAAGAAATAAAAGCTAGAAAATGATTAAAAAAATTTTTATTTTATTTCTTATTTTGGCTTTTCCTTCTATTTTAAAGGCAGAAAATAAGTGCCTTACTTGCCATTTAGAAGTTGATGCTACGCCTGTAATTGCGTTTCAAAAAAGTATTCATAAAAAGGCAGGAGTATATTGTCAGGATTGCCATGGTGGGAATCCTAAAATAGATGATGAAAGCTCAATGGATAAAAAGTTTGGTTTTGTAGGTGTTCCTGAAGGGAATAATTTGATTGTGGTATGTGGAAAGTGTCATGCTAAAAGAGGGGAATTTGTTAAAGGTTTACCTAATTGTGTTGAATGTCATTCTGCTCATTTTACAAAAAGGGCAGGTATTTTTATGGTAGGAGGAGGTATCTATTTTATTATTTTTACTATTGTTTCTCTTTTTATTTTCTTTGCAGGATTTTTTATAAAATATGCAAAATATAAAAAAGGAAGAAAAGTAGAAATAAAAACCATTTTTAAAAAAGGAGTTTTAAAAGCAATAAAAGAGACATTTACAAATGTAAGTATTTTCTCAAATGATACCTATGCAGGTATATTCCATCTTTTTATCTTTTGGGGGTTTTTGTTACTTTTTATTGGAAATCTTCTTGTTTGGTTTGACAAATTCCTTTTTCAATATTTGCTTCCTAATGTCCAATTCCTTTATGCTGGGTTTTACCGTATCTTTTCATATCTTACTGATTTAGCTGCTTTAATTGTAATGGTAGGTATCATTTTAGTTATTGTAAGAAGATTGTTTATAAAACCAAAGAGACTAAATTATAAAATTATAGGTGACTTATCATCTAAAAAACTCTTAGTAAATGACTGGATCTTTGTCATATTTGTATTTATTTTGGTCTTTGGCGGAATTTTACTTGAAGGTTTTAGGATTTTATTGCATTCTACTTCCCTTAAAACTTATTCTTTTATGGGATTAGGAACGGCTTATTTTCTAAAGGTCTTAGGTGTGTCAAGCCTTGCTTCTGAACAAGTTTATAAACCTATTTGGTGGTTTCATATCATTTCTGCCTTTGTATTTATTGGTTATATTCCATTTTCAAAAGCAAGACATATTATATTAGATTTCTTTTCTATTGCCCTTCATGATGAAAAAGCAGGACGGATATTACCTCCTGCTTTAGAAGGAGAATCTACAGGATATAGTAGTTGGAAAGATTTAACTCTTAAAGAACTCCTTCAATTAGATGCATGCACAAGATGTGGAAGGTGTTATGAAGTTTGTCCTGCAGTTATGGCAGGATTTCCTTTGTCTCCAAGGATGTTGATTCTAAATTTAAGAGAGGCAGTATACAAACAAAAAGAGGATAAACTTGCAGGTGAAGTCATTGCCAAAGATACCTTATGGTCTTGTATGACTTGCTTTGCCTGTATGGAAAGGTGTCCTGTAAAAATAGAACATATTCCTATTATAGTCAATCTAAGGAGGTATTTAGTAGAACAAGGAGAAGTAGATGAAAGGCTTCAAGATGCTTTAATGAGCCTTACAAGAAGAGGGAATTCTCTTAAACAATCAGATAGAATGAGAGCAAAGTGGACTAAAAGTCTTGATTTCAAAATAAAAGATGCGAGAAAGGAAGAAGTTGAATATTTATGGTTTGTGGGAGATTATGCTTCTTATGATCCTATTGTTAGTGAAAATACAAAAAAATTTGCTAAAATTTTGTACAAAGCAGGAATAGACTTTGGTATCCTTTATGATGGAGAAAGAAATGCAGGTAATGATGTAAGAAGGGTGGGAGAAGAAGGACTTTTTGAAATGCTTGTTTCAAAGAATATAAAGATTTTAGAAAAGGCAAAATTTAAAAAGATTCTTACTACAGATCCTCATACTTATCATACGTTGAAAAATGAATATCCAGAGTTTGGTATTAAATGTGAAGTCTATCATTATACAGAGATTCTTGAGAAACTTTTAATGGAAGGGAAACTTCAAGTGAGAAAAAGGCTAAATTATTGTGTGACTTATCATGATCCTTGTTATTTAGGTAGATATAATGGCATTTATGAACCTCCAAGAAATATTTTGAAAATGCTTGGAGTAAAATTTATTGAGATGTTTAGAAATAGAAGCTTGAGTCTTTGTTGTGGGGCAGGTGGGGGTAAAATATGGATGGAAGAAATGAAAGTTGAAGGTGAAAGGCCAGCTGAATCGCGGGTAAAAGAAGCTGTGGCTGTTGGAGCAGAGATTCTTGTTATAACTTGTCCTAAAGACCTTTCTATGTTTAATGATGCAATAAAAACAACAGGTTTAGAGAATAAATTGATAGTTAAAGATATTATTGAATTAGTTGAAGAGGCTATAGAGGAGGAATAAATGAATAAAAAAGAGATTAAAATAGGTGTTTATTTATGTGATTGTGGTATTAATATTGCTGCAAAAGTAAATGTGGCTGAAGTAGTTAAGTTTGCTGAAAAATTGCCAGGAGTAGTAGTAGCTAGAGAATACAAATACATGTGTTCTGACCCTGGTCAAAATTTGATAAAGACAGATATTAAAAATTTAGGTCTTAATAGAATAATTGTAGCTTCTTGTTCTCCACATCTGCATGAACATACCTTTAGAAAGGCTACTCAAGAAGCTGGCTTAAATCCTTATCTTTTCCATATGGCTAGTATTAGAGAGCTTGTTTCATGGGTAACAGAAGACCCTGAAAGGGCAACAGAGAAGGCAAAGGCATTTATTGCAGCAGCAGTAAATAGAGTGAAATATCATGAAATTCTTGAAAAAAAGGAAGTGCGAATAAATCCTAATGTTTTGGTCATTGGAGGGGGAATTGCTGGTATAACAGCTGCTTTAGTTTTGGCTGATGCAGGTAAAAAGGTTTATCTGGTTGAAAAACAACCTTCAATTGGTGGACATATGGCAAAATTTGATAAAACATTTCCTACATTAGATTGTGCTGCTTGTATTTTAACACCTAAAATGACAGCTATAAAGGATCACCCTAATATCACTTTAATGGCTTATTCTGAAGTAAAAGAAGTAAGTGGATTTGTAGGGAATTTTAAAGTTAAAATAAGAAAAAAACCAAGATATGTAGATGAGGAAAAATGTATTGGTTGTTACGCTTGTGTTGAAAATTGTATTTATAAAAAGCCTAAGTTTCCTTCTGAATTTGATGAAGGTCTTGGTTTAAGAAAACCTATTTATATTCCATTTCCACAAGCAGTTCCTTTGGCAGCTGTTATTGACCCTAATACTTGTATTGAATTTAAAACTCATAAGTGTGAGAAAAAGTGTAAAGAGGCATGTGAAAAGATTTCGCAAAGGTTTGCTATTAACTTTGATCAAAAAGAACAAGAGATAGAGATTGAAGTAGGCACAATCATTGTGGCTACTGGTTTTAAAGTTTTTGATGCAAGTAGGATAAGCAGATATGGATATAAAAAATATCCTAATGTATATACTGCCTTGGAAGTTGAAAGACTTTTAAATGCTTCAGGACCTACTTCTGGAGAAGTAATTTTAAGAGATGGATCTAAACCCAAAAAAGTAGGTATAATCCATTGTGTGGGTTCAAGAGATGAAAATTATAATGTTTATTGTTCAAAGGTCTGTTGTATGTATTCTATGAAGCTAGCTCATCTAGTCCGGGAAAGGACAGGTGCACAGATATACAATTTTTATATTGATATAAGGGCTGCAGGAAAAGGATATGAAGAATTTTATAAGAAGATTATGGATGAAGGTACAATTTTTGTCAGAGGAAAAGTAGCTGAAGTTACAAATATCTTTCTCTCAGAAGAAGAGAAAAAACAAGGCAAATTAGTTATTGTAGTAGAGGACACATTATTAGGAAAGATAAAAAGGATACCTGTAGATATGGTTATTCTTGCTGTAGGATTAGAACCACAAAAAGATGCTAAGGAGATAGCAAGACTGCTAAATATATCTTGTTCCCCTGAAGGGTGGTTTATGGAAAAACATCCAAAACTTGCTCCTGTGTCCACATTTACAGATGGTATATTTATTGCTGGTGCCTGCCAAGGGCCTAAAGATATTCCTGAAACAGTTGCTCAAGCAGAAGGAGCTGCTGCAGAAGCTATGGCCTTAATTGATAAAGGTCATATAGAACTTGAGCCAAGCACAGCTATAGTAGATGAAGAAAAATGTACTGGATGCCAGATATGTATGAAGGTTTGCCCTTATTCTGCAATTTCTTTTGATGAAGGAAAGGGAGTTGTTAGAGTTAATGAAGCCCTTTGTAAAGGTTGTGGAGCCTGTGCTTGTGCTTGTCCCTCTAAAGCTATTGAACAGAGGCTTTTCAAAAATGAACAAATTCTGGGAGAAATGGAAGGAATTTTACATTATGGTGCGTATTCTTCAGTATAAGGTTGTTCATATTCTTTAAGTTCTTCCTCCTGATAAGTTAAGTAAGGAATAGGTTCTTCTAAGTCTTTTCCTGGAATATAATTAAAAAGGGCTTGAGTCTCATTTGCAACCAAAGCAAAAAGTCTAGCTACAGGGACAGATGTGGGACAAGCATCCTCACACATTCCGCAAGCCACACAAGAAATACTCATATGGTTCATTCTTCCTAAATGAAAGAGTAAAGTATCAGGCATAAACCTTAATCCACCTTTTCTTTCTGCCCGCAACATATAATCTTCAGGAGAGACTTTAAAAGTATCAGAGTCAAAAAAACATTCTCTACAAAAGCATATAGGGCAAACACGCATACAGTTATGGCAATTAATACAATTGGTAAGAACTGCCATAATTCTCTCTGGCCCTTTTATTTTATGGCGAAATTCTTCAAAAAACTCTTTTCTTTTTGCTAATTTCCTTTCTTTTATCTCTGCCAAATATATTTGCCGATTTTCCAATGTTGCCTCTTCATAACCTAATTCACGTAGTGCCCTCTCTCCTATCTCTGAATGGCTAGTAAGACAAATAGTATCAGGCTCTATACCACCGAATCCTATTTCTATATCAGCTAATTCTCCTGTGAATAAATGACATATAGAACAAAGTGGTCTTGATCCTTCAAGTTCACATTTATTAATAGCTTGCCAAAATATTTCATCCATTTTTTCTTTATCACCATTAAGATAATCCCTTAAAGGAAAAACGCCAGGGCAATCAAAACTAATGGTTAATAAGCCATTAAGTTGAGCTTGTCTTAATTTCACTAATTCTCTTAAAGCCCTCAATTCACAAGGTCGCAAAATGACAGCTGTTACTCCTTTTAATGGCCCTTTTTTCGTAAGCTTTGATACAATTCTTGCTCCTTGAATAGGCATTACAGGCGCTATAGGGTCACAATTATCTAAAATATCAGGCTTCTTAGTAAGAATATAAGCAAAGGAAGTTTTAGTAGGTGTCTTCATGGGCAATAATATCTGAGTTACAATACCTTTTTCTAAAAGAGACTTCATAAATGAAACTATTCCCTTTTTCCTATCTTTTTCTATTTTTATTAACACATTCATGATAAACTCCTTATGTATCCCAACGATTATTAAATGGATTTATCCCCTTTTGAATTATATGGTCATTAAATTCTTTAGCAGTATCCACCATCTTTTTTCCTTCCCCATGTGCTACCCAACGTAACCACACTCTATCACTATCTAATCCAAGCGTATCTAATATCTTTTTTATAATAGCAATCCTTCTTCTACCTCTATAATTACCAAAATTATAATGGCAATCTCCAGGATGACAGCCACTTACAACTACACCATCAGCCCCTTCTATTAAACACCTTAATATGTAAACAGGGTCTAATGCGCCAGTACACATTACCCTGAAAGGACGAACATTTTCAGGATATTTAAGTCGGTAAGCACCAGCTGTTTCAGAGCCTCCACTACCACACCATGCGCAAAGGAAATATACAATCTTTGGTGTAAAGTCCATTTTTTCCCTCCTACTATTAATTATGTTATTTTTATACTTACTAAAATAAAATAAATTATTAATAATAAAATGGGGGCAAGGCA
>JAJSZS010000027.1 GCA_030262725.1 Candidatus Desulfofervidus auxilii
CTCAGACGGTCAGAGCGCGTCCTTGGTAAGGACGAGGTCACCGGTTCAAATCCGGTCGTGGGCTCCAAAGGTCCAACGAAACTTGGAACGAAGGGGGAGAGAGCAATGGGCAAGGAGAGGTTCGAGAGGACGAAGCCGCATGTGAATGTAGGGACGATAGGGCATGTAGACCACGGCAAGAGTACGCTCACGAGTGCTATAACTAAGGTATTAAGTTTTAGGGGATTGGCGAGGTTTGTTCCTTTTGAGGAGATAGACAAGGCACCTGAGGAGAAGGCTCGAGGGATAACGATACAGTTGGCTCACATAGAGTATGAGACGGAGAAGAGGCATTATGCACATGTGGATTGTCCTGGTCATGCGGACTACATCAAGAACATGATAACGGGGGCAGCCCAGATGGATGGGGCGATATTGGTGGTGAGTGCGGCGGATGGTCCTATGCCTCAGACGAGGGAGCATGTATTGTTGGCGCGTCAGGTGAATGTTCCTTATATAGTAGTATACATGAACAAGGTGGACATGGTAGAGGATGAGGAGTTGTTGGAGTTGGTGGAGTTGGAGGTAAGGGAGTTGTTGAGCGAGTATGAGTTTCCGGGTGATGAGGTTCCGGTTATAAGGGGTAGTGCGTTGAGGGCTTTGGAGAGCGAGAGTGATGATCCTGATGCGGAGGAGTATAGGAGCATATGGGAGTTGTTGGGTGCTTTGGACGAGTATATACCTGAGCCAGTGAGGGATGTAGAGAAGCCTTTTTTGATGCCGATAGAGGACATATTTAGCATAACGGGTAGGGGTACGGTGGTGACTGGTAGGATAGAGAGGGGAAGGATAAAGGTGGGTGATGAGGTGGAGTTGGTAGGGTTGGGAGCGCATAGGAGGACGGTTGTGACGGGTGTAGAGATGTTCAGGAAGGTATTGGACGAGGGGGTAGCGGGAGACAATGTTGGGTTGTTGTTGAGGGGGGTAGAGAAGGATGAGGTGGAAAGGGGTATGGTGGTGTCTGCGCCGGGTAGTATAACTCCGCATGTGGAGTTTGAGGGGGAGGTATATGTGTTGACGAAGGAGGAGGGGGGTAGGCATACGCCGTTTTTCGTGGGGTATCGTCCGCAGTTTTACTTTAGGACGACGGATGTGACGGGAGAGGTTGTTGGGTTGCCAGAGGGTGTAGAGATGGTGATGCCAGGGGATAATGTTAGGTTGCGAGTGAGGTTGATAGAGGATGTAGCTTTGGAGGAGGGTTTGAGGTTTGCGATAAGGGAGGGTGGTAAGACTGTAGGTGCTGGTGTCGTTACTAAGATAATAGAGTAGGAGACGACGTGCCCCGGGAGCTTGTGATATTGGCCTGCACGGAGTGCAAGCGAAGGAATTATACGACCACCAAGAACCGAAGGTTACATTCGGGACGTATAGAGCAAAAGAAGTACTGTCGTTTCTGTAGGAAGCACACCCTACATAGGGAAACCCGTTAGTGAGCTTAAGACAGGCCAGTAGCTCTAACGGCTAGAGCACCGGACTCCAAATCCGGGGGTTGGGGGTTCGAATCCCTCCTGGCCTGCCATTTTATTGTCTTATTATGAGGAAAAAAGAGACAAAAAAATTTTCTGCACAAGTAATAAAGGAAGTAAAAGGGTCTGGTTTAAATTGGTTTGAAAAAATTAAACAATTTTTACGTGAAGTAAAAGTAGAAACAAAAAAAGTAACCTGGCCTAGCAGACGTGAGATTATAAGCTCAACAATAGTAGTTATTGCTTTTATTATTATGGTAGCTGCTTATTTTGGTATTATTGATGTGATTTATACGGCTATTATTGGAAAATTTTTAGGTTAAAGATGGCTTTTAAGTGGTATATTGTTCATACATATTCAGGTTTTGAAGAAAAAGTAAAAATATGGCTAGAGGAACGTGTTAGAAATGAAAAGGATGAAAGAGTAAAAAGGTGTTTTAAAGAAGTATTGGTGCCTACAGAGAAGGTGATTGAATTAGTAAAAGGGGAAAAAGTAACTTCTTCAAGAAAATTTTATCCTGGTTATATACTTGTATGTTTGGATTTTGACCAGGATGAAGAAGTAAGGAGTCTTCTTTGGCATTTAGTGAGAAGAACACCTAAAGTGACAGGATTTGTTGGGGGTAAAAATCCTATACCTGTGCCAGAAGAAGAGGTAGAAAGAATAAAAGCACAAATTGAAGAAAGGGCTAAAAAACCTAAACCAAAATTTACTTTAGAAAAAGGAGATCAAGTAAGGATTGTAGATGGGCCTTTTACAAATTTTACTGGGCGTATAGATGAAGTATTTCCAGACCGAGGAAAAGTAAGAGTACTTATTAGTATTTTTGGTCGAGAAACACCAGTAGAACTTGATGCCATCCAATTGGCAAAAATATAACTAAGAGGTTAGTTATGGCTAAGAAAGTTATTGCTACTATACGTTTGCAAATTCCAGGAGGGCAAGCAACACCATCTCCTCCTGTTGGCCCAGCATTAGGACAACATGGTGTAAATATTATGGAATTTTGCAAAGCATTTAATGCTCGAACAAAGGATCAAGAAGGAGTGATTATTCCTGTAGTAATTACAGTTTATGCTGATCGCTCATTTACATTTATCACAAAAACACCACCAGCTTCGGTACTTTTAAAACAAGCAGCTCAAATTGTAAAAGGGGCTCATGCTACTAAAAGAGAGGTGGTTGGTAAAATCACACGAAAACAGCTTGAAGAAATTGCAAAGAAAAAATGGCCAGATCTTACTGCTGCTACATTTGAAGCTGCAGTAAAAACAATTGAGGGAACAGCAAAAAGTATGGGAATTGAAATTGTGGATTAAGGAGAATTTCTTATGGCAAAGCATGGCAAAAGATATATAGAGGCGAAAAAAAAGATAGAGTCAGGAAAAGCTTATCATATTGAAGATGCCATAAAACTTGCTTTAGAAACTGCCACAGCTAAGTTTGATGAAACAGTAGAAGTAGCTATTAATTTGGGAGTAGATCCAAGGCATGCTGATCAGATGGTGAGGGGAGCAGTAGTATTACCTCATGGAACAGGTAAAAAAGTAAAAGTATTAGTATTTGCACAAGGTGAAAAAGAAAAAGAAGCACAGGAAGCTGGAGCTGATTATGTAGGAGGTGAAGAGTTAATTAAGAAGATAGAAGAAGGATGGTTAGATTTTGATAAGGCAGTATCTACACCTGATATGATGAGTAAAGTAAGTAAAATAGGAAAAATCCTTGGTCCAAGAGGTCTTATGCCTAGTTCTAAAACTGGTACAGTAACATTTGATGTAGCTAAGGCTATAAAGGAATTAAAGGGTGGGAAAATTGATTTTAAGGTAGATAAAGGTGGAGTAATTCATGCCCCTATTGGCAAGGTATCCTTTGGTGAACAAAAATTATTAGAAAATTTTAAGACTTTATATGAAGCAATTTTAAGACTTAAACCGGCTAGTGCTAAAGGCACATATATTAAAGGAGTAACAATTTCAACTACTATGGGGCCAGGTGTTAAAGTAGATACAAGCTCACTAAGAGATCTTGTAAGTTAAATTTAAGGAGGAATAAATTGCTAAGTCGGGCAGAAAAAGAAATATTGGTGCAAGAACTTAATCAAAAGTTAAAAAAGGCTAAAGCTGTAGTGCTTACTGATTTTAAAGGTCTTAAAGTAGAAGAGATAAATGAATTGAGAAAGAAATTTCGAGAAGCTGAAGTGGAATATCGAGTTGTAAAGAATACTTTAATTCGTTTAGCAGCTCAAGATACACCTCTTGAGGAAATTAAAGAAAAGATTGTTGGTCCAAATGCTTTAGCAATTTCTTATACTGACCCAGTAGTTTTAGCCAAACTTTTAGTAGAGTTTAAAAAGAAATTTAATCTTTTTGATTTAAAAAGTGGTTTTTTAGAAGGAAAAATTATAATGCCCGAAGATATAGAAGCTTTAGCAAAATTGCCAAGCAGAGAAGTATTATTGGCACAACTTCTCAGCATACTTGGGACAGCGCCAAGGCAGTTTGTAAATATACTTTATGGAATTATTGCCAAATTCCTATATGTTTTAGAGGCAATTAAGCAAGAAAAAGAAAAACAAAATAAGGAGGTTTAAAGACAATGGAGAAACAGATTACAAAAGAGGATGTTATTGAGTTTATCTCAAACATGACTGTATTGGAATTGTCCCAGTTGATTAAGGAACTTGAAGAAAAATTTGGTGTCCAGGCAGCAGCACCAGTGGCAGCAGTTGCTGCTGCTCCAGCTCCAGGAGCAGCTGCACCTGAAGCTGAAGCAGCACCGGCAAAAACAGAATTTGATGTCATCTTGACAAGTGCAGGAGATAAGAAAATTCAAGTAATTAAAGTTGTAAGAGCTATTACTGGTTTAGGTTTAAAGGAAGCTAAAGAATTAGTAGATAATGTACCTAAACCAGTGAAAGAAGGTATTTCTAAAGAAGAAGCAGAAGATATTAAGAAAAAACTTGAAGAAGCAGGAGCAAGTGTTGAAATAAAATAATGCAAAATTAAAATTCATTTGCTATGTTCTTGGGAATTATCTTTTTAAACCCTTAATAAAGAGGGAGAAAAAATGAATAGTTTAGTACCACAAACAAGATTAAGAAGACGTTTTGGCCGTATAAAACAAATTTTAGATATTCCTTATCTTTTAGAACTTCAAAAGAAATCTTACGCTCAGTTTCTCCAAAAAGATGTGCCACCTGAAAAGCGGAAAGATGTAGGCATGCAAGCAGTTTTTAAAGAAATCTTTCCTATTACGGATTATGCTGGGCGAGTAGCATTAGAGTTTATAAAGTATGAAATTGGTGAGCCACGTTATGATGAAGATGAATGTGCTAGACAAGGAATGACATATGAAGCACCTGTTAGATTAACAGTAAGGCTTGTTGTTTATGATATTGACAAGGAGACAGGACAAAAAAGTATAAGGGATATTAAAGAGCAAGAAGTTTATTTTGGTACTGTTCCTTTAATGACTTCACGCGGTACATTTATCATAAATGGCACAGAAAGGGTTGTTGTCAGTCAACTTCACCGTTCCCCTGGTATCTTTTTTGAACTAGATAAGGCTATGCGCCATGTTCGAGGAAAATTACTTTATACAGCCCGTATTATACCATTGCGTGGCTCTTGGCTTGATTTTGAATTTGATAATCGGGCTCGTTTATATGTACGTATAGATAGGAGACGCAAGTTTCCAGTAACTCTTTTCTTAAAGGCATTAGGCTATACTGGAGAAGAAATACTTAATTCTTATTATCCAAGCCAAAAAATAAGATATCGGGATGGATTTTTCTATATTGAGCTTGTCCCTGATTTTCTTTTAGGTTCAAGATTAACTGAAAATCTTGTTCACCCTGAAACAGGTGAAGTACTTATTCCAGCTCATACTCGCATTACAAGAATACACCTAAAACAGCTTGAAAATTTAAATATTAAAGATATTCCTCTTACTGAAGAAGAATTAAAAACAAAAATTCTTGCTAAAGATTTAAGAGATCCAGCAACAGGAGAAATAATTGCTCATCATAACGAAATGTTAACAGATGAAATAATTCAAAAAATTAAAGAAAAAGAAATTAAAGAATTTGAAGTACTTTTTATTGATGAATATCGTTATGACAGTTCTCTAAGAGATACCCTTCTTGAAGATAAAGTTCAAACAGAAGAAGATGCCCTTTTTGAAATCTACCGTAAGATGCGTCCAACTAGTCCACCAACTGTAGAAATTGCTAGAGAATTTATCCGTAATCTTTTCTTTAATCCAGAATATTATGACCTTTCTCGTGTGGGTCGTTTTAAATTAAACCTCAGATTGGGCTTAGATGTTCCTCTTACTCAGTGTACATTACGTCGAGAGGATATTTTAGAAGCAGTTAAAAAACTTTTAGAGTTAAAAGCAACACAAGGACCACCTGATGATATTGACCATTTGGGCAACCGTCGTGTACGTGCAGTAGGCGAACTTGTAGAAAACCAATTTAGAATTGGTCTTGTACGAATGGAAAGAGCCATTAAAGAACGCATGGCTTTACAAGATATAGATACGCTTATGCCTTACGATTTAGTTAATTCTAAACCAGTAACAACAGCATTAAAAGAATTTTTTGGCACAAGTCAATTATCACAATTTATGGACCAAACAAATCCTCTTTCTGAAATAACACATAAACGCCGTTTAAGTGCTTTAGGACCAGGTGGATTAAGTCGTGAAAGAGCAGGTTTTGAAGTAAGAGATGTTCATCCATCTCATTATGGACGTATTTGTCCAATCGAAACACCAGAAGGCCCTAATATTGGTCTTATTGTCTCTCTTGGTACTTATGCACGTGTAAATGAATTTGGTTTTATTGAAACACCTTATAGAGTTGTGAAAAATGGGCGTGTAACTGATGAAATCAAATATTTAACAGCATTAGAAGAAGGTAATAATCCTATTGCTCAAGCAAATGCCCCTATTGATAAGGATGGAAGATTTATTAATGAAATTGTTTCTGCTCGAATAAGAGGCGAATTTGTAATGGTTAAAAGGGATGAAGTAAAGTATATGGATGTTTCCCCTAATCAGTTAGTAAGTGTATCTTCTTCTCTTATTCCATTTTTAGAACATGATGATGCAAACAGAGCTCTTATGGGTTCTAATATGCAAAGGCAAGCTGTGCCTCTCTTAAGGACAGAAGCACCTTTTGTTGGGACAGGTATGGAAAAAATAGTAGCAAGAGATTGTGGTGTGTGTATTTTAGCAGAAGCTGATGGTATTGTAGAAGAAGTAGATGCATCACATATTGTTATCCGTTATATGGATGAAAATAGGCCATTGCATGAATTAGTTAAAGTATACGAATTAAATAAGTTTAAACGTAGCAATCAAAATACCTGTTTTAATCAAAGACCATTAGTAAAGCCAGGACAACGTATCCGTAAAGGGCAAGTAATTGCTGATGGTGCAGCTACTGATAGAGGTGAGTTAGCTTTAGGTAGAAATGTGCTTGTAGCATTTATGCCATGGGCAGGTTATAATTTTGAAGATGCTATTGTTATTAGTGAAAGATTAGTACGAGATGATGTTTATACTTCCATTCATATTGAAGAGTTTGAAGTAGTAGCACGTGAAACGAAACTTGGTCCAGAAGAAATTACAAGAGATATACCAAATGTAGGAGAAGAAGCATTAAAAAATTTAGATGAAAGTGGAGTTATCCGCATTGGTGCTGAAGTAAAACCAGGTGATATTTTAGTAGGGAAAATTACCCCAAAGGGGGAAACACAGTATTCTCCTGAAGAAAAATTATTAAGGGCTATCTTTGGTGAAAAGGCAAGTGATGTAAAAGACTCTTCTCTTAGGGTGCCACCAGGAATAGAGGGCATTGTTATTGATGCTCAAGTATTTTCTCGCAAAGGTGAGAAGGAGAAGGATCCAAGAAGGATTTGGATTGAAGAGCAAGAGATTAAAAAGCTTACTAGGGATCGTGATGCAGAGATTAGAATACTTAAGAAAGTAGTAGATGAAGAATTGGGTAAATTACTTTTAGGGAAAAAAGTAGTACATGATTTTAAAGATGCTAGTGGTGAAATAATTTTAGAAAAAGGAGAAGAAATTACACCAGAAATTTTAAAATTGCCTTTGCGTAAATTAAAAGAACTTAGATTAGAAGACGAGGAGATAGAGAGGAAAGTAAATAATTTGATAGATAATTTCTTTGAAGAAGTAGATAAGATTAGAAGTAAATATGAAAAAAGAATTGATAAAATAAAGCAAGGTGATGAATTGCCACCTGGTGTTATTAAGATGGTGAAAGTATATGTGGCAATGAAGAGAAAAATCTCTGTTGGTGATAAGATGGCTGGTAGACATGGAAATAAAGGGGTGGTTTCAAAAATTGTGCCTTTAGAAGATATGCCTTATCTTGCAGATGGAACACCTGTAGATATTGTGTTAAATCCTTTAGGTGTACCTTCTAGAATGAATGTTGGTCAGATTTTAGAAACCCATTTGGGTTGGGCTTGTAAAGAATTAGGAAGAAAATTAAGAGAATTGATAGAAACAATCCAAAAACCTGAAGTTATTCGTGCTTGGCTTAAAGAGCTTTATCCACCAGAACAATATGAAGAATATTTTGCTCATTTGGATGATGAGGAGTTAATAGAGAAATTAAAATCATTCGGAGATGGTATTCCAGTAGCTTCACCTGTATTTGATGGTGCAAAGGAGGATGAAATCAAAGAATGGCTTAGGAAAGCAGGATTGCCAGAAACTGGACGGACAATACTTTATGATGGACGCACTGGTGAACCATTTGATCAAGAAATAACTGTTGGTATTATTTATATGATGAAGTTACATCACCTTGTAGATGACAAAATTCATGCTCGTTCTATTGGTCCATATTCCCTTATCACACAGCAACCTTTAGGAGGAAAGGCACAATTTGGTGGACAGAGGTTGGGTGAGATGGAAGTATGGGCACTTGAAGCTTATGGTGCTGCTTATACTTTACAGGAAATGCTTACAGTGAAATCAGATGATGTAGCTGGACGTACACGCATGTATGAAAAAATTGTTAAAGGTGATAATACATTAGAAGTGGGCCTGCCTGAATCATTTAATGTATTGGTAAAAGAATTGCAGGCCCTTTGTTTAAATGTAGAATTATTAACTTCAAATAAGGGGGCGAAGGTAAAATGACATTAGAAGACCTTTATAATCTTTTTTCAAAACCAATGGACCCTGCTGATATCAAAGGGATAAGAATTTCTCTAGCCTCTCCAGAAAAGATCAGAGAATGGTCTCATGGAGAGGTAAAAAAGCCAGAAACAATCAATTATAGAACTTTTAAACCTGAAAAAGATGGGCTCTTTTGTGCTCGGATATTTGGTCCAGTAAAGGACTATGAATGTCTTTGTGGTAAATATCGGCGGATGAAACACAGAGGAATTGTATGTGAAAGGTGTGGAGTGGAGGTAATTTCTTCTAAAGTAAGGCGAGAACGCATGGGACATATTGAGCTTGCTTCTCCTGTAGCTCATATTTGGTTTGTAAAAAGTGTACCTAGCAAAATAGGAAACCTGCTTGATTTAACTGTTAGAGATTTAGAAAGAGTAATCTATTTTGAATCCTTTATTGTCATTGACCCTAAAGACACACCGCTTAAAAAATGCCAAATTTTATCAGAAGAGCAATATCAGGAAGCTAGAGCAAAATATGGCAATAATTTTAAAGCAGGTATGGGGGCAGAGGCGATTAGGGAATTGCTACGTGAATTGGATCTGCATAAATTAGCTGAAGAAATAAAACAACAGCTTAAAAATACTGCTTCTGAAGCTACAAGAAAAAAGCTTGCCAAACGATTACGCATTGTTAATGCTTTTATTGAATCTGGCAATAAACCAGAATGGATGATTTTAGAGGTTATTCCAGTATTACCACCTGATCTGCGTCCTCTTGTACCATTAGATGGAGGTCGTTTTGCAACCTCAGACTTAAATGATCTTTATCGTAGAGTAATTAACAGAAATAATCGTTTAAAGAGATTGATAGAATTGGAAGCTCCAGAAATTATCATTCGCAATGAAAAACGGATGTTACAAGAAGCAGTAGATGTACTTTTTGAAAACGGCAGACGCGGTAGAACAGTTACAGGCAGTAATGGTCGCCCACTCAAATCTTTAAGCGATATGCTCAAAGGTAAACAGGGACGTTTTCGCCAAAATCTTTTAGGAAAAAGAGTAGATTATTCAGGACGTTCAGTCATTGTTATTGGACCTGAACTTCGTTTACATCAATGTGGTTTACCCAAAAAGATGGCTTTAGAACTTTTTAAACCTTTTATTTATCATCATTTGGAGAAAAAGGGATTTGCTACAACTATAAAGAGTGCTAAAAGAATGGTAGAAAAAGAAACACCCGAAGTTTGGGATGCTTTAGAAGAAGTAGTAAGAGAACATCCTGTATTACTTAATAGAGCACCAACCCTTCATCGTTTAAGTATTCAAGCATTTGAACCTGTCTTAATTGAAGGAAAAGCTATTCAGCTTCATCCTTTAGTATGTCCTCCTTATAATGCTGACTTTGATGGAGACCAAATGGCTGTACATGTTCCTCTTTCCCTTGAAGCCCAAACAGAAGCGCGTGTTTTGATGATGTCTACAAATAATATACTTTCACCAGCCCACGGTGGGCCAATTATATTGCCAACTCAGGATATTGTTTTGGGTCTTTATTATCTGACAAAAGAAAAACCATTTGTTAAAGGAGAAGGAATGATATTTTCCTCACCTGAAGAAGTGAGGATGGCTTATGATGCTAAGGAAGTAGCTTTGCATGCTAAGATAAAGGTACGTATAAATGGAAAATTGGTGGAGACAACAGTAGGAAGAATATTACTGAAAGAAATTTTACCAGAACAAATCCCATTTGAGCTTATCAATAAACCTATTCGTAAGAAAGATATAGCTAACTTAATAAGTGAATGTTATCGGCGCACTGGTCTTAAATCTACAGTTATTGTCTGTGACAAATTGAAGGATCTTGGTTTTGCTATGGCTACACAATCTGGTCTTTCTATTGCTATTGACCATTTAGTAATTCCAAAACGGAAAAAAGAGATATTAGAAAATGCTTATAAAGAAGTTCAGGAAATAGAAGAACAATATCGTAAGGGACTGATTACTGATGGTGAACGATATAACAAGATCATTGATATCTGGACAAAAGTTACTGATGATGTAGCAGCAGAAATGATGAAAGAACTTTCTGTAGAAATAGTAGAGAATGAAAAAGGAGAAAAGAAAGAAGTACTTTCATTTAACCCCATTTTTATGATGGCGGATTCAGGAGCCAGAGGTAGTAAAGATCAAATTAGACAATTAGCTGGTATGCGTGGATTAATGGCTAAACCTTCAGGCGAAATTATTGAAACACCTATTACTGCTAACTTTAGAGAGGGTCTTACAGTACTTCAATACTTTATCTCCACACATGGGGCTAGAAAAGGTTTAGCAGATACTGCTTTAAAAACAGCTAATGCCGGTTATCTTACTCGTAGACTTATAGATGTTGCCCATGAATGCGTAGTAAGAGAAGAAGATTGCGGTACTATTGATGGCATTGAGATAGAACCCCTAATAGAGTCTGGTGAGATTATTCAAACAGTAGGTCAGCGTGTGCTTGGTAGAGTAGCCCTAGAAGACATTGTTGACCCTTATACTGGTGAGGTAATTGTTAAAGCTAATGAAGAAATTGATGAAGAAGCAGCTAGAAAGATAGATGAAGCAGGTTTAGATAAAGTAAAAATTCGTTCTGTACTTACTTGCCAAACTAAATGGGGTGTATGTGCTAAATGTTATGGACGTGATTTAGCTACTGGAAAACTTGTAAATATTGGTGAGGCTGTTGGTATTATTGCTGCTCAATCTATCGGTGAACCTGGCACACAGCTTACTATGCGCACTTTCCATATTGGTGGAACAGCAAGAAAAACAGTAGAACAAAGCACTTTAGAAACAAAATATGGTGGACAAGTAAAATTTATCAATTTAAATGTGGTTGAAACTAAAGAAGGTGATTTAGTGGTAATGAACCGACATGGTGAACTTGCTATTATGGAAGGTGATCGTGAAAGAGAACGTTATCCAGTTATTTATGGAGCTAGATTAAAAGTAAAAGAGGGAGAGAAAGTAAATCCTGGCCAATTATTAGCAGAATGGGACCCTTATGCCTCACCTATTTTAACAGAATTAACTGGAAGGGTTAAATTTGAAGATATTATTGAAGGTATAACTATTAAAGAAAGTGTAGACCCTGTGACAAGCCGTATTAGTAAAGTAGTAATGGAATATAGAGGTACTCCTCACCGTCCTCGTATTTCCATTGTAGATGAAAATGGCAATATAATGAAGACTAAGACAGGTAGTGATGCAACTTATTATTTGCCTGTAAGAGCATTGATTGTAGTAGAGGATGGAGAAAAAGTTTATGCAGGAGACATATTAGCAAAAATCCTTAGAGAAACTACAAAAACTAAAGATATTACTGGTGGTTTACCAAGAGTAGCTGATCTGTTTGAAGTAAGAAGACCAAAAGAGCATGCAGTCATTACTGAAATTGATGGTTATGTTTCCTTTGGTAAAGAAGAAAGAGGTAAAAGAAAAATCATTGTTACTCCAGAAGTAGGTGAAGCAAGAGTTTATTTTGTTTCTCCAGATGTACATATTACTGTTCATGAAGGAGATTATGTCCGTGCTGGTGAACCTCTTACTGAAGGACCAATTAATCCTCATGACTTATTAAGAGTAAGAGGATTAAAAGAAACAGCAAAATATCTCCTAAATGAAATCCAAGAAGTCTATCGACTCCAAGGTGTAAAAATTCATGATAAACATATTGAAATTATTATAAGACAGATGATGAAAAAAGTAAAAATTGTGGATGCAGGTGATACTGACTTTGTTGTAGGTGAATTAGTAGAAAAGAATGTTTTTGAAGAAGAAAACCAAAAAATAATAGCAAAAGGTTTAAAACCTGCTCAAGCTGAACCAGTATTAGTAGGTATTACTAAGGCTTCTTTGGGAACAGAAAGCTTTATTTCTGCTGCTTCCTTCCAAGAAACTACTAGAGTTCTAACTGATGCAGCTGTAGCTGGAAAAGTAGATTATTTAAGAGGATTAAAAGAAAATGTTATTATTGGACGTCTTATCCCTGCTGGTACAGGATTAGAAACATATCGTTCAGTAGAAATTACTACAACAGAACCTGAAGAAATAGAAGAAAAGATTGAAAGAGTGGAAGAAGCAGAAGTAGCAGAAAGGGCAGCTTCATAAGAGGACTTGACAAAAATAAGAAAACTTGTAATAAAACAAGCTTTGTCTTGTCTAGAAATGGAGGTTATTTAAGATGCCAACAATTAATCAATTAGTTCGATATGGAAGAGAAAAAGTTAAAAAGAAAAGCTCTGCTCCAGCCCTTGGTAGCTGTCCACAGAAGCGTGGTGTATGTATACGTGTTTATACCACTACACCTAAAAAACCAAACTCTGCTTTAAGAAAAGTATGTCGTGTTCGTTTAACAAATGGTATGGAAGTTACTGCTTATATTCCTGGTATTGGCCATAACTTACAAGAACATTCAGTAGTATTAATCCGTGGTGGGCGTATTAAAGACTTACCTGGAGTTCGTTATCAAGTAATTCGTGGTGCATTAGATGCAGCAGGTGTTCAAGATAGACGAAAGAGTCGTTCACGTTATGGGGCTAAAAAACCAAAATAATGAGGTTTAAAGATGCCAAGAAAAGGGCCTGTACCAAGACGAGAAATATTGCCTGATCCAAAATATGGAAGTGTGCTTGTTGCAAAGTTTATCAATTGTATGATGCGTGATGGCAAAAAAAGTGTTGCAGAATCCATTTTTTATGATGCAATGGAAATTATCGCTGAAAAGACAGGAAAAAACCCATTAGAAGTTTTTGAAAAGGCAGTGGAAAATGTTAAGCCTATATTAGAAGTAAAATCTCGTCGAGTAGGTGGAGCTACTTATCAAGTACCTGTAGAAGTAAGACCAGAAAGACAAGTTAGTTTAGCTATAAAATGGATTATTCAAAGTGCTAGAGCAAGGAGTGAAAGGGGAATGGTAAAAAAACTTGCAAATGAATTATTGGATGCTTATAACAACCGTGGTAGTGCTATAAAAAAGAAAGAAGATACCCATCGTATGGCAGAAGCAAACCGGGCATTTGCTCATTATAGGTGGTAAAGTGGGAAGGATTGTTCCAATTGAGAAAGTTAGAAATATAGGGTTTATGGCACACATAGATGCAGGTAAAACAACAACAACAGAAAGAGTACTATATTATACAGGAATTTCGCATAGATTAGGTGAAGTCCATGAAGGAACAGCTATCATGGACTTTATGGAACAAGAAAGAGAACGTGGTATTACTATTACTTCAGCTGCTACTACTTGTTTTTGGAAAGGTCATCGTATCAACATCATAGATACACCTGGTCATGTAGACTTTACTGTTGAAGTAGAAAGATCATTACGTGTATTGGATGGTGCCATTATTATTTTTTGTGCTGTAGGTGGAGTAGAACCTCAGTCAGAAACAGTTTGGCGACAGGCTGATAAATATAAAGTACCTAGACTTGCCTTTATTAATAAAATGGATAGAATTGGCGCTGATTTTGAAGGATGTATAAAGATGATAGCAGATAGGCTGCAGGCTAATCCTATTCCTATTCAAATACCTTTAGGAAGAGAGGAAAAGTTTAGGGGAGTAATTGACTTAATCAAGATGAAGGCAATTGTGTTTGATGAAGAAACTCGCGGAGCAAAATATGAATATATATCTATTCCTGAAGAATTTTTATCTGAAGCGGAACAATATCGAGAAAAAATGCTTGAAGTACTTGCTGAATTGGATGATGAACTTATGGAAAAATATTTGGAAGGGAAAAAAATCCCTGAAGCAGATATACAAAGAGTTTTACGTTGTAATACTATTGGATTAAAGATAATTCCTGTATTATGTGGATCCGCTTTTAAAAACAAGGGAATACAACCACTTTTAGATGCCATTGTTGATTATTTACCCTCTCCTATAGATATTCCACCAATAAAAGGTAAAAATTTAAAAGGTGAGGAAGAGGAAAGAATAGCTTCTGATAATGCACCGCTTTCTGCCTTAGCTTTTAAATTGATGACTGACCCTTATGTTGGTCATTTAACTTTTTTAAGGATTTATTCTGGTCATTTAAAAACAGGTGATACAGTATTTAATGCAACTAAAGGTGTTAAAGAAAAAATTGGTCGTTTATTAAAAATGCATGCAAACAAACGTGAAGAGATATCTGAAGCCTATGCTGGGGATATTGTAGCTGCTGTTGGCTTAAAACACACTACTACTGGAGATACACTTTGTGATGAAAGAGCACCAATTTTACTTGAATCTATTGAAGTACCAGAACCTGTAATCTCTGTAGCAATTGAGCCAAAAACAAAAGATGATCAAGATAAATTAAGCACAGCTCTTCATAAAATTAGTATAGAAGATCCCTCATTTCAAGTAAAATATGAAGAAGAAACAGGTGAAACCATTATTTCAGGTATGGGTGAGTTACATTTAGAGATTATTGTTGACCGTCTTCGACGTGAATTTAAGGTTAATGTAAATGTAGGACGTCCACAAGTAGCTTACAGAGAAACAATTACTAAGCCAGTCAAAGTAGAAGGACGTTTTATCAAACAGACAGGAGGACGCGGTCAATATGGACATGTATGGTTAGAATTAGAACCTTTGTCTCCTGGTAAAGGTTTTGAATTTGTGAATGCTATAACAGGTGGTGTTATTCCTAAAGAGTATATTCCAGCAGTAGAACGAGGAGTAAAAGAAGCTATGGAAAGAGGTGTCATTGCTGGTTATCCTGTAACAGATATACGTGTAAAATTAATAGATGGCTCTTATCATGAAGTAGATTCTTCTGATATGGCATTTGCCATTGCTGCTTCAATGGCTTTTAAAGAAGGTGTAAAAAAAGGAGGGCCAGTATTACTTGAACCTATTATGTTTTTAGAAGTAATTGTACCAGAAGCTTATGTTGGTGATGTAATGGGTGATATTACAGCTAGAAGAGGAAAAATAATTGGTATAGAGACTAGAAAAAATATTCAAGTAATAAGGGCACATGTCCCCTTGGCAGAAATGTTTGGATATGCTACAACACTGCGGTCAACTACTCAGGGCAGGGCTACTTATACAATGCAATTTTCACATTATGAGCCTGTGCCCGTTAAAATAGCTGAAAATGTACTTAAAGAAAAGAGAAAATAGGAGGAAACGGGATGGCGAAACAGAAGTTTGAAAGGAAAAAGCCACATGTGAATGTGGGTACAATTGGGCATATAG